>NZ_JAAHFV010000065.1:0-23240 GCF_010672755.1 Moorena sp. SIO1F2 | reverse complement strand
TGAACTCATTGAATTCACCATTTTTAAAGTAGGTAGTACTGAATTATCTATTAAATCACTAATCAAATTAGTACTATCTTTAATGATAGTAATTTTTCTTGCTAGTAGCCTAAAAAACTTTCTCAAACAACAGCTACTTCCCCAAATGGGGATTGACGAAGCTAATCGAGCAGTCATCGCTACAATCATCAGCTACGCATTTGGGATATTAGGCATTGTAATTGTTCTGAATAATAACTTTGAATTGGGGTCATTAGCCGTTATTGCTGGTGGCTTAGGGGTTGGAATTGGTTTTGGACTACAGGATATAACTAAAAACTTTATCAGTGGTGTGACATTACTATTAGAACGAACAATAAGAGTTGGTGATTTCATTGAATTTGATGGGTTATCCGGATATGTTAAAGAAGTCTCCATGCGGTCTACAATCATCCGCACAAGGGAGGGGGGAGATGTAGTAGTTCCTAACTCTCATCTGGTGGAAAACCGAATGCTTAACTGGACTTTTGACAGCTATAAAGCCCGTATACACATACCTGTAGGAGTCGCTTACGATAGTGATCCAGTATTAGTGACAGAAGTCCTGTTAAAATCTGCTTATTTAGAACCATCCGTCTTATCTGAGCCGACACCAAGAGTTCTTTTTAAAGGGTTTGGTGATAGTGCTTTAAACTTTGAACTTCGGGTATGGGTCAATCGAATTGATCAAGAACCTTTTATAAGAAGTTCTTTGAATTTTATTATTGAATATAATTTACGTCAGCAGGGACTCTCAATTCCTTTCCCTCAAAGGGATTTCTGGCTGCGCAACCCTGAAGCCCTGATGGGGAGAGAGATTCACCGCCAAAATCTTGAAACTATTGAAGAAACTATTGAACAATCAACTCAGCAGCCATTCAAAGTTAAAACACCTAGACCTTTAGCTTTACGTGACTTACTACGACAGGTCGATTATTTTAAAAATTTTACTGAATTAGAACTAAGACAATTAATTGAAATTGGATACCGAAAGCGCTTACGTGCCTCAGAGATTTTATTTCATGAAGGGGACCCTGGAGATGCGTTTTATATTATCCTAGCTGGTTCTGTCGAAGTCTTTGTAGAGAGGATTAACAAAACTCTTAATAGTCTTCAGGCAGGTCAATTTTTTGGGGAACTTTCGTTAATGTTAGGCGTACCAAGAACAGCATCAGTTAGAGCGTTAGAAGAGTCACTATTATTTGTAATTAGCAATAAAGGTTTTAAACAACTATTGCAGGACTATCCAGATCTATCTGAGATCATTGTCCAGGAATTAGGCAAGCATCAGGAAGAATTAGCTGAGCGACAAAAACAGATGCGGAAAATGGGGTTGTTGGATGCAGCAGAAGATGACAGAAATCTTGTAGCTTGGGTTCGCAAGCGACTCAAGAGGCTTTTTAGTCTTTAATAAGCTGTTCAGCATTTAGATTGGGATACCTAAATTGCTCAAAGGGAACTTCGGATCAGCGGATCTGGGAACAGGGAAAAACCAATTTAAATGCGCATCAGCTTAGCAGGATCAGTTTGTTGAGTGTTGAGTGTTGAGTATTGAGTGTTGAGTGTTGAGTGTTGAGTGTTGACAGTATGATGGAATCAAATGTCAACAGAAAACTATTTAGCTTAGCCGTCACCAAACCTTATTTATGGCTAAACCGAAACCAATTCCAGCGATTACTCTGCCACCAGCTGCAAATCCTGAGCAGGAAGGTGAATGGTTACGAGAAACTCTTGCGCAATGGCTAGATCAAGAGTTTCTCCCAGAAGCAATTAATCAAACGATTGCACAACGAGCAGCCCAGATTTTCGTCCGTCAACGGATGGAAGGAGAAAATGATTTGGGTTCACTTGTGATTGCTATTGTTACAGAAATGCAGTCGTTTGACTTTCGAGAAAGTTTTTACGGCGAATTTGCGATCGCTAACGCTGTCAGTGACCTACTCTTACAAAGTCTTGGCATTGACCGCTGTTGTGGGCAGTAGATGTTTCAGGTTGAACGCGAACGCGTGGCCTATTGGCCAAGGTTTTAAGGTTGAAAGTTCCCAGAGCGTCATGCAAGGGCCCGTTGAAGCTCAAGGCAGAGTGGCTATGCTCCTCTTCAGTAGGAAAACCCTAAGGGTAGACTCGGGTATGTCAGACAACCTAAAACCTTCAACCAGTTAACCTGCAACCAGTTAACCTGCAACCAGTTAACCTGCAACCAGTTAACCTGCAAACAATTAACCTACCAGCTTGATTTAACCACACCTGGCAATAGACCTTGGTGTGCCCATTCCCGCAAGACATGGCGAGATAGTCCAAAGTCTCGGTAGTAACCTCGAGGACGCCCTGTAACCCAACAACGGTTCCGCACACGGCAGGGGGCGCTGTTGCGGGGGAGCTGTTGTATTTTCCGGTGGATCTCTAACCTTTCTCGTTGAGTCGCAGCATTTTTAAACTCTTCCTTGAGCGCCTCCCGCTTAGCTGCGTACTTTTCTACCATTTTTTTGCGCTTTTTTTCGCGCTCAATCATTGATTTTTTAGCCATTAATTCTCGAAATTCTATTCTTTAACAAGACATTGTCTTTTTATCTTATCCGATCAGCTTAATTAGTTTGCCCGCTATCTGTTGTAGTAGTCGTTACCTCAGGCAGATCGGCACTGGCACATAAGTCCGCCAAAACACAAGCATCACAATCAGGTTTTCGGGCTTTACAAATTGCCCTACCATGATAAATCAGCCGAATCGACCAGTTTTCCCAATCCTCCTGGGGCAAAAGCCCCATTAAATCTCGCTCAATCCTGATCGGATCGGTGTGTTCTGTCAATCCTAGACGC
This sequence comes from Moorena sp. SIO1F2, assembly GCF_010672755.1. Classification (NCBI taxonomy): domain Bacteria; kingdom Bacillati; phylum Cyanobacteriota; class Cyanophyceae; order Coleofasciculales; family Coleofasciculaceae; genus Moorena; species Moorena sp. SIO1F2. Next base: position 20,405 of record NZ_JAAHFV010000065.1, on the reverse strand, counting down.
TGACTGAGACGCTTGACGTGAGTGTCTACCGTGACTCCCTGGTTAATACCATAGGCATGGGCAAGTACTACATTGGCGGTTTTACGAGCCACTCCAGGCAACTTGAGGAGTTTGTCCATTTGTTTCGGTACCTGACCACCGTATTCCTTAACAATCATGCGGCAGGCACCTTGAATATTTTTCGCCTTATTACGATAAAAGCCAGTAGAGCGCACTAAAGTTTCCAAGACTTCTATATCAGCACTAGCGATCGCAACAGCATCAGGAAACTGGCGAAACAACCCTGGTGTTACCTGATTCACACGTTCATCGGTGCATTGAGCTGAAAGAATGGTTGCCACCATTAACTGTACTGGCGTTTCGTAATTCAGTGTGCAGGTGGCGTCCGGATAGAGTCGCTTAAGGCGAATTAGAATCTCTAGGGATCTTTGCTGCTTGGCAGACCATTTACGGGTAATACTCATGGGTTGGAAGGTTGGAAGGTTGGAAGGTTGGAAGGTTGGAAGGTTGGAAGGTTGGAAGGTTGGAAGGTTGAAAGGTTGGAAGGTTGGAAGGTTGGAAGGTTGGAAGGTTCAATGTTGAGAAGATCTCGGGTAAATGTCTTCTGAAGCTATACCAGTAAAACCCACAGGATAAACTAACTTAGGTCAAGAAATCTTTGAACCTGTAACGTGTAACCTGTAACCTGTAACCTATAACCGACAACCTATAACCGACAACCTGTAACCGACAACCTGTAACCTGTAACCTGTAACCTGCAACCTGCAACCTGCAACCTTTAACCTTTAACCTGTAACCTTTAACAACCAAACACGGGTTACTGGAATAAGTTTTGTACCCAAACCAGGTTAGCTGTATCTCGAATAATCAAGAAAACACCTAAACCCAGAAGCAGCACTAGCCCAGTTTGCATAATATTCTGCTGTACTTCCATGGGCAAGGGCTTACCTCGAAGTCCTTCAATCAGTAAGAAAGCCAGCTGACCACCATCAAGGGCTGGTAGGGGCAAAATATTAATAATCGCTAGATTTATACTAATCAGAGCTGCAAACTGTAAAAGATTGACAGCATTGGAACGAGCAATATCGGCTCCAATCGCCACAATTGCCACTGGACCTGACACTTGTTCCGCCGTTTCGCCAAAATTACTCAATAGCTGACCAAAGCCTTGCAGGGTTAAGACTGTAATGCGTTGATATTCTTCGGCACCACGACTGAATACCTCCAGCAAACTACCAGCACGTTTACGCACTTCCTCTCCATTGGGAGAGAGTTGTACACCAATTTTTCCTTTACCATCTATCCCTAGTTCCGGAATCACCTTCAACAGTAGCGTTTGTTTTTGACGCTGAATCCGCATTTGAAGGGGCTGGTTGGGATGATTTTGAATCGCTTTCATCAGGAAAGTAATCCCTTCCGGGTTTGCTTCCAACCCTTGACCATCTACGGCGAGAATTATGTCTCTTGGTTTGATACCTGCTTCTGTAGCCACTAAACTGCTTTCTGGGGCAAGTTTAGGCACTACCACACCCGGTTGGTAGTTGAATTGGGAGATGCCAACCATTCCTACCTGAGCCACAAGCAGGAAGTAAGCAAAGACTAAGTTAGCAATGACACCAGCACTGATCACAATTGCCCGGTCTAGAATCGGTCGGTTGCGGAGCAAATTGGGGTCATTGGGGGGAATATCGCTATCGGGGTCATCATCAGGAAAACCCACAAACCCCCCTAGGGGAATCGCTCGCACTGCATACTCAGTTTCTGGACCCTGATATTTCCATAGAATTGGACCAAAGCCAAGAGAAAAGCGATTGGCATAGATTCCTTGCAGACGAGCTGCCATAAAATGACCCAGCTCGTGAACAAGAATCAAGACTGCCAAAACTGCAATCGCCGCCAAAATTGACATATAAGTGAAGAATTTATTTAATGTAATGTTAACTTCATTTTTCTATTGTATAGGCATTGCAATTAGGCTCTAGGCTCTAGGCTCATGGTATTACAACAAATCTCGCCCCATATAAGGCTGTAGAGCCTCTGGTATCTTAACCGTTCCATCGGGTTGCTGATAATTTTCCAGAATGGCTGACATAGTACGCCCCACTGCCAATCCTGAGCCATTGAGAGTATGAACAAAGTTAGTGCCTTTTTTGCCGGACTCTTTGAAGCGAATCCTACCCCGCCGTGCCTGGAAATCAAAGCAATTGGAGCAACTGGAAATCTCCCGATATGTCCTTTGCGAAGGCAGCCAAACTTCTAGGTCATAGGTTGTAGCAGCTGAGAAACCTATATCCCCTGTACACAGTTCTACAGTCCGGTAGGGTAATTTCAAGGTTTCCAAGATCGCCTCAGCATTCTTAAGCAGCTTCTGATGCTCTTCGGAGGAAGTACTCGGCTCAACAATTTTCACTAGCTCAACTTTATTAAACTGGTGTAGTCGAATTAGACCCCGGGTATCCCGCCCATAGCTACCCGCTTCCCGGCGAAAGCAGGGGGTGAAGGCACAGAGATTAATGGGAAGTTGCGATGCTTCAAGGATTTCGTCTCGGTAGAGATTGACCAATGGCACTTCTGCTGTGGGTGCTAACCACAAATCATCATCAGAGCACTTGAAGCTGTCCTCGGCAAACTTAGGCAACTGACCGGTAGCGGTTAGGGATTCACTGTTGATCAGTACCGGTGGCATCACTTCGGTATAGCCAGCAGCAATTTGCTGGTCAAGCATGAAGTTAATCAGTGCTCGTTCCAAAGCAGCACCAGCCCCGATCAATGTCACAAATCGACTCTGAGCGATTTTCACCCCTCGCTCAAAGTTAAGAATGCCGAGTTTTTCGCCAATTTCCCAATGGGGGATAATCGGGAAATCCTTGGCAATGTACTCATCACCCCAGCGATGGACTTCTACATTTTCTGCTTCACTCTTGCCAATCGGTGTGGATTCCCAGGGCAAGTTGGGCAGGGATAGCAAGAGGGTGTTCAGCTGGTCTTTTAGGTCTTTTTCTTCGGGTTCCAGTTCGCTCAACTTAGTTTTGATTTGGTTACCCTCTTCCTTGAGCGACTGAATTTCTGGGCTTTGTGGAGGACTACCCGATTTGATTTTTTGACCAATCAGCTTACCAATTTCATTACTACGAGCCTGCAACTGGGTGCGGGATGTTTCCAGCTCCCGCTGACGCTGATTCAGTTCCAGAATAGGTTGTAGGTCATATTGATTGACACTACGTCGGTCGAGTAGTTCTTGAACCTTTTGTGGATTTTCCCGAATTTGCTTTAGGTCAAGCACGAGTTTTCTCTACTAAAATGGCGCGATCGCATGATCGGTACTCATCTGAGCAACATGGATCTAACTTCACCAATTTGCCACAGTTTTCTTGCCAACGGCAATTAACTTCTGCTGGGAGTCGGGAGTCGGGAGTCGGGAGTCGGGAGTAGGGGAGTAGGGAGTAGGGAGTAGGGAGTAGGGAGTAGGGAGTCGGCTGGTGAGCTGGTGAGCTGGTGAGCTGGTGAGCTGGTGTGGGGTATGTTGGCTAGCGACTGACTCGATTAAATAGCCACAGTGAAATCGCTATGCCAACAAAATTAGCAAAAATAGTGTTGATGTTTGCCTGCACAACAAACAGGTCTATCGGTGGAACATCATTACAAGCCAACCCAACTGGATTTTGTTGCTCAGCTAGAGCTAGGGCTACAAGGCTGCCTATGACTGCAAATGAGCCAATGATGGTCAATAACATTCCTACTAAACTCACAATCAAGCCCAGCCTAATCGTTTGAAGGGTTTGAGCTTTGCTTGGTATGTCTGACCCATTGGCAGCTAGCAGCCGACTAGCGATGCCAGTGTAACGGTAGGCAAAATAAATGCCTATACCTAAAGCCACTAGTCCACAAACTACGAAAAAAAGACCGAAGCCGATTCCTTGACCCGCTTGATTGTCAGGTTGAGGGCTGGCAAGGGTAAACCCTGCAAACACTAAAATCAGGGTAGAAATCACCCCTAGGATTAACTGAGTCCAGAAGGAAATCCAACCGAATCTGCGCAGCGTTAGGGCAATTTTTTGACGAGCTGGTGGGATGGAACTGTCAGGTATCTCTCGCATGGGGGCTGTGTCCCTTGAGTAATCACTTTTGAACCGCCTACCACGCGCTCCGCAACGCGAAAAGACGTAGGGCTAATCTTGGGGTGGAAGCTAAACACCCTTGTTGTCGGTCGGGGGGGTCAGCAACCAACTTTATTGTGACAAGGATTGATCACACTCGCAATTCATCCCCAGCTAAATCGCAGATAAAGCCCTGAGGTACTGTGGGAACCGTTAATTTGCTAAAAAACCTGCCTGAATGGGTCCTATGTGAGATGAGCCACATTAATGGTTCACTTTTGTGTTACACTAACTCCCACTTACACCAACCGCCACTTACACCAACCCCCACAAAAATTATTAAGCTTTAACGGATTTAAATTGTGAATGGCGGTTTATGGGGGGATGGGGAGATGGGGAGATGGGGAGATGGTAGACTGCCTTGTGCACAAGTGGCAAGATCTGAAATTTAAATGGATATTAGCTTAGATATTCATCCCTCCATGCCCCCATCCTTCAATCCGAGATCATCCTCTCTAGCTCGCATCAATGAAATTGGTGTTACTCGTCTGTCTTGTCTTCCTTCCCGATGTTACCCTTGATAGTCGGTAGTTTTGGATAACGGTTTCGAGCAATTATTAAAGTTGATCTTTACTTTTTAGGTGTGTTAAGTCCAAAATTCATTAAACTTTCATCAAATTAGGGAGGTATTTAAACCCTACGCCAGAGATTTTTAAGTTATAAAGTGTGATAGCGATGTACCTACCCAGGTTAGTCGTTTCAAGAAAACTCACTGCAAAACGCGCGTGAATTTCCCAGGGTGCCTCCAACCATGACTATTTGCCAGAAAACCCTCTAATCCCATCTAGAATAACTGGGAATTCCAACTACATATGCAGATGAAATTCGAAGATATCTATAGCTTTTTCCAAGATCCTCCGCCCAACTATCTCAATAAAGAATTAGCGGTATGCTATGTGCTATCGGTGTTGTTGCAAGGAGAGTCTTATGGAACACAACTGATCCAACAACTGGAACAAGAATACCCCACCTATCGACTCTCAGATACTGTCCTCTACAGTGCACTGAAGTTTCTTGAAGAAAAACAGGCAATTTCAGCGTACTGGCAAAAAGTAGAAGGAAGAGGACGCCCACGCAGGATGTATCAAATCTGCCCAGAGTGGCAGGAGAAAGCTATAGAACTTGCCAGTTTTTGGCATAACTATATGGCTGAGGAAACAGTGGGGAAATTTCAGCCAAGGACTCCCTGCCACCAGTCTGTTGTTGAGTCAGTTAGGTAGGGAAGTAGCAATTTCTTCCAGGGTGCTGTCGCGTGAAAACCCTGGTGGCATCCCAGAAGTCAGGTTATGCATTGTTTTGCCCAGATGTGAATTCAGGGCGTGCTACCTGCTAGCAATCTACCCACACCAGCATCTTACAGCCTCTAGCTAGTGGGTACCGACGAGCTAAACTGACCATTAGTGTCTCATACATTGTAAAGTAGTAGCAAAGGATGTGTATTTTTATAGTTAATATTCAGTGAATACAACTATTCTTGCTTCTACACTTTTGCTAACCCTTTTATTGGCAGTAGGTTTGTTTTTCTTTATTCGAGCCTCTGTGAAAGACCGAATACAACAAGTGAAGCTAGCTTCCCCAGAAACAGAAGAATCGCTTCTAAACCAGTTGAAGCAATATTTTGATCAAAGAGCCTACCAGGTGGCGGCGGTGGATGCTGCCACCAATCAAGTCACGTTCCAGGGGATAGTCCGACCGAGTTGGTTTCTGGCTATCTTTTTAACCGTCCTAGCTGCCTGTGGTATAGTCTGCTTATCTCTAGTGCTCTCTATTTTGTTTCCGACTTTGACTAAGGTGTTTTTGGGGCTAGTGGCACTAGCTCCCGCAGCGGGCCTTTTTTATTGGAAAAAAGCTGAGCGACTCGAACAGGTATCTCTGAAATTAGAATCAGCGTCTACCCAAGCCCCTGGGGATCAAGCTGCTGCGGAGCAATGTTTGGTTATAGTCACTGGCCATCGCGATGAACTAATACAACTTCAACAGTCCCTCAAACTAAAACCCTTGTTGTAAGCAAGCAGGGTTTGACATCTTCCCCCACTATAAGCAGAATAGGTAAATAAACCCAAGATACTTAGCCCTCCTCAAGCCTTAGAGTTTGAGGAGGGCTAAGTAAAAGCACTTTCAATAAATATTACCAGTAAGGTTTCAGCGGCTACGAGCGGCAACCCCTACCTTTTTTAAGGGAGAGTTGATTAATCGCAAACTGGGAAACAGAAAATGATTTTCTTCCACATATTGGGCACCGAAGAGCCCTTTTTCTGCCCAGAAATAACGGTCTGTGGTATGCTCGTTACGTTTGACCAGTAGTAGGGCAGGTGGAACTATCCCTTGTGATCGAATGTATGCCCGTGCTGCTGTAACCGGTTTATACTCGCCACTTTCTAGATTGTACTGAGGTACATGCTCAAGTATCTTGCGCCCTTCTTGGCGGCGGCGACTCTTACGCTTACGTCTTCTTGCCAACCTTTTTACCTCCTCTTTTTGCTGGCAATTGTAAAGATAGTTACAAAAGCCGTCGAAATTATATCGACTCTTTCTAAAAAGATCAAGCTCTTGTCATAGAACTAAATAAACCGGCTGAAACCTTTGACAGCAATACTTTAGGGGATTTTCAGTTTCCTCATAACCTCCGGAAAATTCATACAAAAATTTAAGATTTTTAATAAAAATTAAATATAATTAGAAAAAATAGCCTTAAACTCATCTCACAATTACACTGATCAGGTGATGGGGTAATCAGGTGATGGGCTAACGGATGTAACAGATATTTGCCAGAGGTCTAATGACTGATGACTGATGATTGATGACTGATGACTGATGACTCAAGCTGACTCAAGCATAATAGTCAATTGTTTAAGGGGTTCGACATTATAGAAGGAAAGCTGATAGTGGCTTAACTTCCAGTAGGATTAACCCAGATCACTCATCTATTGCTCATGTTCACTCGCGTCAGTTCAGAATTTGTCTCCCTGTGTCGAAACCAAGTGGCTTTATTAACCCAAGGACTGGGAGCAGCTAGTGGTGCTGTATATTTAACGGAAGAATTCGTTGAGGGCAATCAGGCAAAGCTAATTCCTGTGGTAGTTTATCCGGAAACAAGTACCGTGTGGGATATGAGTGATCCTGACTGGGTTTTGCCACAGAAAATAGGTGAGATTGATCAGATTCCTCGATTATCCAGCAGCTTACCTCGGCTACTCCCTCAGGGAAATAACCAAGAGCAAGATGTGGGTTCAACCTCTTTTGACTGGACAGAAAATTCCCTACAGCAGCAGCACCAAATCGTTTTACCTCTAATCCATGAAGGGATAGTGATGGGGTTATTGGTGAGTGCTCGTGATGATAGACCTTGGAATCACACAGAACAGGCAAGTGTGGAACGCATTGCTAGAACCTTAGCGATCGCATATGTCATAGAACAGCGTCAAGGTTGGTTTGAGCAGCAGTTGACTCAGCACAGACGTCTACAGGCAAAACAACGGGATATGCTTGACGATCTGCTGCATCAATTTCGTAATCCCCTGATGGCGTTACGAACCTTTGGTAAGCTACTGCTCAAGCGACTGGTACCAGGAGATAAAAACTATCCAGTGGCTTCCTCGATTATACGAGAAAGCGATCGCTTACAGGAGTTGCTGCAACAGTTTAATGCTTGCCTGGACATGAACCAAACCGATACAGCATCCCTAACGTTACCTGTAGCTACGGCTGAGGCTTCCTCATCCCCAGAATCAGATGATCTTGGGGAGATTTACCCAACTAGTCACTCCGAACCACACTCCACCCCAGGGGAATTTCCCCTACTCACGGACAAAACTCTTCCTTTGGAACTGTTTGCGGTCAAGGATGTCTTAGAACCCTTGCTTATATCTGCTGACGCTATTACTCAAGAGGCTAATTTGGAGTTGCATTGCTCTATTGCCCCCGACTTACCTTTGGTGAAAGGGAATCCTAAGGCTTTACGGGAAGTGTTGAGTAATTTGATTGACAATGCTTTGAAGTACACCCCAGCTGGGGGAAAAATTGATATCCAAGTTGGTGTTGGACAATGGCTTGATCATGGTGATGCTATAGCGATCGCAATTAGTGATACTGGTCCAGGTATTGCTCCAGAAGACTTAGACCATCTGTTTGAGCGACATTATCGGGGAGTTCAAGCTAATGGTCCTATCCCTGGCACTGGTTTAGGATTAGCGATCGCAAAAGAACTCATGGCATACATGCAGGGTGATATTGAAGTTTTGAGTCCTGCCAAACTACTATCGACTGAGGAAAATGGGGAATTATCCATTAGTCATGCTCAAGATAACTCAAGCATGGGAACAACCTTTATCGTTTGGTTGACTTACGCTCAGTAGCCCTCAGTACATAGTTGTTGTTGACCGTTGAGAGGTTGGCTCTGATTGGTTAATCTATCATCCTCTCAACAGTTAACTGTCCACATATCTAGTTACTGACTGGTAATCACCAGGTCAGAGTCGATGGTAAGCTGTAAGTCGGTTTCTGGTTCAACCATAAATAGGTCAACGCTGCTGCTACCGAATAAACGTTTGCCGATATTTAAAGCGATGCCAGAACTAACTCCGATCAAGATTTCTTCTGTAGCGATCGCACGGTCACCGGTAACGGCAGAGATAGCAGCGGCGGCAGCGGTACCAACTGCTGCATCTTTTAGGATACTCCCTGGATTGCTACCCTTGCGAATAGTTTCAGTGGTGGTAATTTCCTCAGAGGTGGCATTAAAGGATAGGGTTTCACCATTGATCAACAGCTGCTGAGCTACAAACTGAGCTCCCTCTTTTGTAGCACGGAGTTCGCCAACCACTTCACTACCAGCAGGAATCAGCAACTTGCCCTCATCAGCAGTGGTAATGTTTAAATCCACTGTCAGGGTTAGGGGTATAGTTTCCTCTTGGGCGAGCAGAATTTTATCTTTTTTGTACTTAACCGGAATAGAAGTACCTGCAGGAATTGTGAAGGCTACAGGTGCTGGATTGGGATCGATAATGTATTGGGAGCTAATCACTGGGGCTTGTTCTGTTGCCACCAGCGCTTGGTACATAAAAGCTGCAACTTCTGCACGAGTTGCATTCCGAGTCGGATTGAGAAAGGCAACGTTAGGATAATTAACCACCAAACGATTTTCTGTAGCAGCAGCGATGGGAGCACGGGCAAAGTTAGAAATTTGGCTGCCGTCCCGGTAGAAACTGACCAGTTCTGAGGTAGAACCGCTGGAAGAGAAATTCAGTCCATTAGAAAGGGCTACTAAAACTTGTTCGCGGGGAATATTTTGTTCAGGTCTAAAGATATTACCAGGGTAACCACTCAGAAATCCGGTTTGGTAGGCTTCCTGAATGGCAGGATTTGCCCAGTAGTTGGAAGCAACATCCACGAAACTGTTGCCACCGCGAATGGCGGGTTTATTGAAATCTTGATTTGCTTTACGTAGCATTGCCGCAAACTGAGCGCGGGTCACTGGTGCATTTGGTCTGAAGGAGCCATCAGGAAATCCGGCAATAATACCGCGCTGGGATAATTCTCCAATAAAGTCACTTGCCCAGTAGTTGGATGAAACATCGATAAAGTTAGTGCTTTGGGCAAAAGACGGAGCAGGTGCGACTAGGGGAGCCATGGTGGTGGCGGTGAGTCCAAGGGCTAAAACAGCAGCAGTTCCTGATTGAAAATGATTTAGGTTAAGCATGGAAGGCATTCTATTAAATTAATGTGTTCTTAAGTAAATAGAACCAATAACGTGCTAGATGTTCCTAGGTTCAATAAAATTGTTTTTTTTGCTCAAAATAAGCATAAAAAAACCATATTGCGCCTGTTTAATAGCAATAAGTTCGGCACAATCTGAGTAATTTGACGCTAGTAACATTGGATGAGTTGCCAACCACTTGCCAGATCAAAAATTGTCACATCAGCCCAAGGGTGTCGGGTGACCGGTTGACCGGGTGTGGCCTGTAGTAGACCGGTCCCAAGCGATACCCTACAGCTAGAGTTGCTGGGTAAGTCCTGAACTTTTCAGGACTGATTACTCAACACTGACCCACTGACGTACTGATGCAGTAATCATTCACTAAACTGCTTATCAATCCACCGGCGGTAAATTTTTTGAATTGCTTTGAGTACTTTTTGACTACTCGACTGCTTAGATGGACTGCTGGGGTCGAGTAACTGCAAGCGATTCAGAAGTTTGGCTTCTTCTGTGTCTACCAGCCCATCGCTATAAATTAAGGCACTGAGGGCTTCAATCAAGCGCTGATAGTCTTCTGGACTAGGGCGATCGCCTAAATATTGTTCCACCCAACTGTAGCATTCATCTGCTGACACAGCTTTGAGTTCATACAGTAACGGTTTAATCTCTGGGTCGTCAGCAACTCCATATTCCTTGGCGACTTTATACAGATATTCCCGTTCCTCTGCTTGAACTTTACCGTCTATCCAGGCGGCACCGATTAAAATTTTGAGCAACTGTTTGACATTAGAATTTGTAACCATGACTTTATCTCTCCAGTAGGGGGGAACCGAACCAATACAGCACTTGTTGCCAATCAACCTTGAATCATCAACAGCTTGCCACGATTAGGGGAAAAGGGAAAGTGGAAAGGGAAGAGGGGGAAGAGTGGGAAGATTGGGGAGACGGAGGAGAACTTTGTCAAAAAACTGGGTTTGTGAAAACTAACTTAGTTAGACCCGTTAATCTAGGTAAGAAACCTGATTTCTTTAAAGCCAATTTTTTTTAACAGAAGTGTCAACCGCTAGTATGTTAGGTTTAGTTCTACCTAACTAATTTAGTTCTTCCTTACACACTTCTGTTAATGGAAATCGATATTGATTACTTAATTCAAGGGTATGCTCAAGGCTATTTCCTGATGGCAGATGATACTGGTAATTTAGGCTGGTACTCAAGCCGCGAACGTGCTATAATTCCTCTGGATGAGCGGTTTCGCTATCCTAAATCTCTGCGTCGTGTCCTAAATCAGGAAAGATTTAGTGTCAGTATTAACCGAGACTTTTTAGGGGTAATGACTGGTTGTGCTGACCGTGAAACTACTTGGATTTCTCCAGAAATTAAGGAAATTTATTGGCAATTTTATAAGGCTGGATGGGCCTACAGCTTTGAAACTTGGCAGGGAAATCAGCTGGCAGGAGGAATTTTGGGCATTGTAATTGGTGGAGCCTTCATTGGTGAATCAATGTTTTATCGGATTCCGGATGGCTCGAAGGTGGCGATGGTTAAGCTGGTAGAACGGTTGCGCGATCGCAACTTTTTGCTGTTTGATGCTCAGATGATGAATTCTCACCTAGAACGGTTTGGTGCCTGTACGGTCAATGAGCAAGAGTATAATCTGCTGTTACAGAAGGCAATAGCACAAACCTGTTCCTTTGATGAACCGATTTAACTCAGCTAGGGCTTCTTGCTCCACACAGCCAAACCTCCTCCCCGACCTCTAGCAGCAATGCAACGGTTTTCCACTAGAAAGTAGGTGAAGAATGCTTGTTCTTTTAAGGGTTGCTCATAGAACCTAGTTTCCCGGTCTTGTCCACCTTTAATGTAGCCTTGATAAAGTGTTATACGAGATAAGGATATCCTGATTTGAGTAAAGTCGAAAGCTAAGATATTGGTCTTAGGATAAAACTTCGTAGGACCGGTAAGAACTATCTGAATCGGTCCAAATTGAACAGCATTTTGAACCGTTCCTTGGTCTTGAGAAGACTCTGATGGGGAGTAGGATAGGTTAATCTTGATCCACTTTGGCAGAAATCGTCCGCTACCCAAGATCACCCCTGCTCGTTGGCGCGATCGCTTTGTTCCGGTAATAAACCCTAGTCGCCAAGTTCCGATCAGTTGTGAATAGCCATGGCTGACTTTGGTTCGTTTAGCTGTTTTCTCTGCCTGAAGTAGTGCCTCGACTACAGCTGATGAGGTCGGGGGGGTCACCGATGGGCTTGTTAAAAACTCAATCGCTTGGTCTAGAGCTGTATCCATTGGTGACATACTCCCACACTCAACCTGAAAAGGTGAGTGTGGGCTTCTTTCCAACTCCAGCTAACGCTTCGGATACTCGGAAAGCTTTACTACCGACGGAATGCCCTACCGCCAACTTTAATATATTGATTGCCGCATTTACATCCCTATCTGCTGTATATCCACAGTGAGGACAAGAATGGATGCGGTCTTTCAACTTCTTGGGTACTTTTGTTCCACAATTAGAACAGTTTTGGCTAGTATTTCGAGGATTCACTGCAACCGTGAGTAACCCAGCATTTTCGGCTTTGGTTGACAGGATAGACAGGAATTGACCCCAACCAGCATCCAATACAGATTTGGCCATTTTAGTCTTAGCCAAACCTTTTATGTTCAACTTTTCGTGAGCCACTAGGTCGTGATTGTCTAGAAGCTCTTTAGCTGTCTTAAAATGAAAATCTTTCCTGGTATCAGCTACCTTTTTATGAGCTTTACCCAGTTTAGTTACAACTTTCTTTCTATTGTTACTACCTTTCTTAGATCTGCTGACAGCTTTTTGGATTTTCTTTAGTCGCTTTTGAGCTTTCCGATAGTATTGAGGGATTGGCACCTCGGAACCATCGGACTTGACTAAGAACGACTTGAGACCCATATCTATCCCAACAGGGTTAGAAGCGCTATCTACTGGGATAATATCCGGAACAGAATCATCTTGGATTGATAGCGTAACATAGTACCCATCAGCTTTTCGGGTTATAGTGGCTGTCTTTACTTTAAAGCCTTCTGGAATAGGTCGATGATAAATCATTTTGACTTTTCCAAACTTCGGGAGAGTCATAATGTTGCCATTTATAGGATTTTTAGAAAGAGAAGGGAATGTAAAAGACTTGTACCTGTTTTTTCCTTTAAACCTCGGCCTGCCGCTCTTTTTTCCGTTACTGTCTCCTTTCAAGAACCGCTTAAAAGCTAGATCGACTCTCTTAACACAGTCTTGCAGGACTTGAGATTGAACCACCTTGTACCAAGGTCTATCCTTCTTTAACTGAGGTAGGGTTTTCTTTTGGGAAAAATAATCAGGATTATTTCTTAAGTCTGGTAAGTAACAAACTAAAGGACAGGAGTTAATAGAACAACGATTTTGCTCGTACCAGTTGAATCTGTCGGCAAGTAAATAATTGTATTGGTGTCGGAGCATGTCCAACCATTTCTCTATTTCTACTTCCTGTGATTTGGTCAACCTTAATCGGTACTGGTACGCTGCTCTCATTATTGCTATCTCCTATTTATCGACCTATGATTAGTATATCAGTCGTCTTTACATGTGTCAATGCAAAATGAAAGATAAAAACTTAATGATTAGACTTACCAGCTTTGAAAAAAGGCAACTTCAACAGGAAGCCGATCGTAGAGGGATGACTTGCTCCGAATTACTCAGGAGCTTAATAGCTCGTTTCCCTGAGCCGAAAGACTCTGTGTAAAATTCATCCCTGGAGACGAAACCTGATTGTTAGTGGAGCCAAAATCGGCAAAGTTTTAACCCTTTTACTCATAGCCGACTAACCATAAAGGCTCCACTATCCTTACGGTAACTTTAAACGCTCATCCTTGCGGATTGAGACGTGGGGCTTCTTTTACCGGACAGCTAACAAATGTGTTCGCCAAGTGTGGCGCTACTGGGTCAATCCCATGTCTTGATAATCTAATCCGATCTTATAGCCGATCGCTCCTAGTATATCCTAAGGAAGCAGTGACTAAACATAATTGTCTTAAATGGTCAAGTTGAGTTTCCTCAAGGTCTTACGAGAGCGGTTAAATATTTCCCGGTTAGCCATTAAGTATTCCCGAGTAACCATAGGTTTTTGGATCGCAATGGTTGTGGCTGGGCTTTTGGCGTTCAGTTCCCTTAAGTATGCCCTATTCCCTGATATTACCTTTCCGGTGGTGGTGGTCAATGCTCAAGTGCCATTGGAGACTGCCGTGGAAACGGAGCAGAAACTGACTCAACCGATTGAGGAAAGGCTTTTGCCTTTGGCAGGACTCGATCAGATGGTTTCCTCAACCTACCCTGGTCGAACAGTAGTTACCCTCTATTTCGATGTCGGAACCGATCTCAACTCTTCTTCAATGGAGGTTGAAAAGACACTGTGGCAAATTGCTATTCCTGAAGGTGCAACCTTTCAGGTCATTCCCTTCAATTTGAACGAATCCTCTGCGGTTAGCTACACCATCAAGAGTGATACTAAAGACCTGAAGGAATTAGCTGACATTGCTAAGACTAGTATTCTACCAGAGATTGCTCAACTTCCAGGAGTTCTGAAAGTCAATTTGTTGGGAGGGGGGGAAACTACGTTTACGGCTCTCAATTCTGGCTCGGACTTGACCAAACAAGCACCAGAAATTATTAAGGAGGAACAGCAGCGAGATAATCCCGAATCTCCCATACCCATTACCCCGACTCGGATTCGCTTCAATGGACAGGAAGCTTTGGCTTTTCAGGTGATCAAAGGGGGTGATGCTAACACTTTAGATGTAGTTAGTCGGGTAGAGGAAGCGGTGCAAAGGCTACAAGCTAGTTTGCCAGAGGTGCAGTTAGTCTTAGCAGTGACTCAAGCTAACTATATCCGGGAAGCGACTCAATCTACTATTGATGGTTTAGTACTGGCAATTGTTCTGGCAGTGTTGGTAATTTTTACTTTCTTGCGCAACTGGCGTGCGACCCTAATTACTGCCTTGGCAATTCCAATTTCCCTGCTGGGAACGGCTATTGTGATGGCTATCTATGGGTTCAATCTCGAAACCATTACTCTACTAGCTTTGGCTCTGGTAATTGGGATTATCATTGATGATGCCATTGTAGAAGTCGAGAACATTTCTCGGCACCTGGAGGCTGGGGAGTCTCCTCGACAAGCTGCTCTTTCTGCTACTAATGAAATTGGTCTGACGGTTTCTGCTTCTACTTTGACCATTGTGGCGGTATTTCTACCGGTTGGTTTAATGGGTG
The DNA here is from genome assembly GCF_010672755.1 of Moorena sp. SIO1F2. Taxonomy (NCBI): domain Bacteria; kingdom Bacillati; phylum Cyanobacteriota; class Cyanophyceae; order Coleofasciculales; family Coleofasciculaceae; genus Moorena; species Moorena sp. SIO1F2. Next base: position 5,278 of record NZ_JAAHFV010000065.1, on the reverse strand, counting down.
GTAACTTAGGACAGTTCTTTAAACCTTTTGGTCTGACGGTTTCGGCAGCAGTTCTTACCTCTTTGTTGGTTGCTCGGACCTTGTGCCCAGTTCTTGCGGTTTATTGGCTTAAACCTAGGCAGGGGAAAAGGGAAAAGGGAACAGGTAACAGTAAACAGGAAACAGTAAACAGGGAAAAATTATCGACAGTAGTTTTCGACTTTTGGTTGAGGTTTAATCCTAAGTACCCTGATTTGCTGCACTGGTCCCTGGGGCATCGGAAATTTGTAGTGGGATTAGCGGTATTGAGCTTTGTGGCTGGGATTTCTCTGATTCCCCTAATTCCTCAGGGGTTTATTCCTACCCTAGACCGAGGGGAATTTATGATTACCTATACAGCACCGTTGCCTCAGATGCCTAGTGCCTCTCAATTTGGTGATTTAATTGATAAGATTCTGAATTTGGGAGGGTTTGATTATAACAGTGAGGAGTCAAAGCCATTAAGTAATTCAGATACTAATTCAGATACTAATTCAGATACTAATTCAGATACTAATTCAGATACTAATTCAGATACTAACAAGCAGCTAAAACCACAACTATCAAAGTCAGGGTTTAATGGTCTATTTCCGATTCAAAGTGGGATGCAATTGCTACTCAAGCAATCTGAGCAGGTGGCTAAGCAGTTAGAAGAGGCGGTGCTGGCTTTCCCTGAAGTGGAATCGGTCTATACAGTTGTGGGGGTACAGGGTGAGCCAAACAAAGGTAACCTTCAGGTCAAACTTAAACGTAATCGCCAATATACTACTGCTCAGCTTCAGGAAAAAATGCGGGCTGCTTTGCCGAAGATCTCTGGTGTAACTACTAGTGTTGAAGATATTCAGTTTATTGAACTACCTACTCAAAAACCGGTTCAAGTTGCTTTATTGGGTGATGATTTAGAGGTGTTAGGCAATACTGCTGCGGATCTCAAAACTCGGATTGAGACATTACCAGGATTAGTGGATGTAGAGGCAACTGGTCAAAATAATCGAGGGAATAGGATTACTGAGATTGAGCATGTTAATGGTCAGCGAGGGGTTTATGTTCGTGCTAGCCTTAACCAGGGTCAAAGGTTGGGAGATGCGACTGAGGAGGTGGTAAAGGTTGCCAAAATGGTTTTACCGGATGGTGTGAGGTTAGAACTGTGGGGGGATTCGGCTCTTAGTAGTCATGTGCTGGGGAGTTTTGCTGGCACCTTGACCTTGTCTGTTACCTGTATGCTGCTAGTGCTGATTTTGCCTTTTGGTCGATTGTTAGAACCAATGGTGGTGGGCTTGTCGTTGCCCTTATCTATTGTGGGAGCAATGCTAGCACTTCTGATCACCCAGAGTGATTTTGGCATGATTTCCCTGATTGGTCTAATTTTTTTGCTGGGACTACTTGACAAAAATGCGCTTTTGCTGATGGATTATGTTAACCAACTTCGTCGAGCTGGTTTAAGTCGCACTGAGGCAATTCTGGAAACGGGAGTGGTGCGTTTGCGACCGATTATAATGACTACTGCTTCGACTATTTTGGGAATGTTGCCCTTGGCATTGGGCTTTGGCGCAGGAGCAGAATTGCGACAACCGATGGCTGTGGCAATTATTGGTGGATTGCTTACGTCTACGTTGTTGAGTTTGATTGTTGTACCAGTATTGTATACTCTGCTGGAAGATTGCTGGCTAGGATTATTGTCTGGTATAGCGCTACGCGCAAGTCAGAAGTCAGAAGTCAGAAGTCAGAAGTAAGCTATGACTAAGTTTCGGAGTTTAGGAATGTCAAACACCTTAATTGGTAGTGCTATAAGCAATAAGAAATTGGGAAACAGAGGAGCGTGCGTCAATGGCAATCAAAGCTTTCGTCACTGGAGGAACAGGATTTATCGGTGCTCATGTTGTGCGATCGCTACTTGAAGCAGGATACTCCGTGCGAGCTCTGGTGCGCCCTACTAGCCAACTCGATAACATCGAAGGTCTAGATATAGAAGTCGTTATTGGTGACTTGAACGATCCAGGCTTGTGCCAACTGATGCAGGGATGTCAGGTATTATTTCATGTCGCTGCCCATTATTCCCTGTGGCAAGCGGATCGAGATTTACTCTATCGTAACAATGTCGAGGGAAGCCGTAATGTGCTACAAAGTGCTGGTAAAGCTGGGATTGAACGCACTGTTTACACCAGTTCAGTAGCGGCTATTGGTGTGGGTAAACCTGGGGAAATTGTGGATGAAACCCATCAGAGTCCTGTAGAGAAATTGGTGGGTGACTATAAAAAATCTAAGTTTTTTGCTGAACGGGAAGCGATCAAGGCAGCTCAATCTGGTCAAGATGTGGTGATTGTTAATCCTAGCGCTCCCATTGGTCCAATGGATATTAAGCCAACTCCTACCGGAGAAATCATTGTGCGCTTCCTACAGCAGAAAATGCCATTTTATTTGGATACGGGATTAAATTTTATTGATGTGCGGGATGTAGCTCAGGGTCACCTGTTGGCGTTGGACCGGGGGAAAAAAGGCGATCGCTATATTTTAGGTAACCAAAATCTATCCTTCAAATCGTTATTGGAGCAACTTGCAGAAATTACTGGATTGAGTGCGCCTCAAAAAACTGTTCCGGTCTGGCTACCGCTGAGTATGGCTTGGATTGATGAGTGCGTGTTGACTGCTTTTGGGAAAACCCCTTCTATACCGCTAAATGGGGTGCGGATGGCACAACACCCAATGTATTACGATGCCTCGAAAGCGGTTAGAGAGTTAGGGTTACCCCAATCTTCCATTAGAAAAGCCCTCAAGGATGCTGTTGATTGGTTTAGCTAAGGGAACAGGGAACAGGGAACAGGGAACAGGGAGCAGCGGATCCCCCCTAACCCCCCTTAGTAAGGGGGGAAGGGAACAGCGGATCACCGGAACAGGGAACAGAAAGACTTTTGGCAGCTTTAAAAAAGTTAATACAGTTCCGTTTATTTATCTATCGGTACTTACCGCTGGCTCCAGTAAATAGGGAAACTGACAACTGTCGCGAAGTCTAGGATTTTAAGCAATTCACCAACAGTATTATAAATTTATCGGCGAAGCTGGTCAAAGTTAAAGCTGTGGGGTAATCAGGATTACCCTCAATGATTAGCGTTAATTATATGGTGTGAGGAGAATTATGGCAATTCAATTACAACAAGCTCTTGATGTCGGAAAGTATATTGTGACCCAGCGTCTTTTGGGTCGTAAACGCTTTCCCCTGGTGCTGATGTTGGAACCTCTGTTCCGCTGTAATCTAGCTTGTTCCGGTTGTGGCAAAATCCAGCATCCTACGGAAATACTTAAGCGCCAGCTAACTCCTGAAGAGTGCTTTGCTGCGGTGAAAGAGTGTGGTGTTCCTGTGGTTTCTATTCCGGGGGGAGAACCTTTGCTTCATCCACAAATTGACGAAATTGTCAAGGGGTTGGTGGCATGGCGAAAGTATGTCTATCTCTGTACTAATGGGTTGTTGTTAGAGAAGTATCTGGATAAGTTCCAACCTTCTCCTTACCTGACTTTCAGCGTTCACTTGGATGGCTTACGGGAACGGCATGATCAGTGTGTGGACCGTCAGGGGGTATTTGATAAGGTGGTGCAGGCCATTCGAGCGGCTAAAGCTAGGGGATTTCGTGTGACTACTAACACGACGGTGTTTGAGGGAACTGATCCTAAGGAAATCCAGGAGTTCTTTGATTTCCTGGCCATGTTGGGTATTGATGGCATGATGGTTTCTCCTGGATATAGTTATGAATGGGCACCAGATCAGGAGCATTTCCTGAAGCGGGAACAGACTAAGGCGATGTTCCGGGAAATTTTAGCGCCTTTCAAGGCCGGGAAGAAAACCTGGAATTTTAACCATAATCCTTTATTTTTGGATTTCCTGATCGGGGAGAAAGATTACGAGTGTACCCCTTGGGGAAGTCCTAGTTACAGTGTTTTGGGGTGGCAAAAGCCTTGCTATTTGTTAAATGAAGGGCATTATGCCACTTTTAATGAATTGCTGGAGGAAACGAATTGGGATCACTATGGTCGCGCTAGTGGTAATCCTAAATGTGCCGATTGTATGGTTCATTGTGGGTATGAGCCGACGGCGGCTGTGGATGCATTTCAGCCCCAAAATATGGTTCGTGCTATGGGTAGTGTGTTAGGAGGGGTTTGAAGCTGAGCAATTTCCCAGACCATAAAGCTGGCGCTAGTTCCTAGGTCTAAGTGGTGATGGATTGCTAAGCCTGGCAGGATAGGCAAGGTCAACTTGAGCACAATACACACAATACAATCAATGCGATTGGCCGTAGGCCACGCTTCGCGATCGCATTTATCTGAGGCGCACGAATAAATGCGATTGGCCGTAGGCCACGCTTCGCGATCGCATTAATCTGAGCTTTCTGATTCTTGATTAAAATGACCTTGACATCAACCTCAAGGTCATTATTTCAAATGAATTGTGATAATTTTTGTTCCCTGTTCCCTGCTCCCTGTTCCCTGCTCCCTGTTCCCTTTGCTATTTAATGTGAAAGGCAAACCTTGAGAATTAGGCAATAGAAAGATCAAGTATAGTCCGTGCTCGATCTCTTATCTCAGTTCTGCGCTGAATTGGTATGGCAAAGTAGTTAGTTGTTCGTCTAGGATAATAATGGGACTCAATGAAGCATTCTTGACTTAATCCAGGCCCATTGTGTGCAACTCTATTAGGTACGAACAATTCATAACCATAATCATTTAACCAGGACACTATATCTGCTTTTGTAGATTTCCAATCATCCTCTTGGGATGGGGCACTTTCAAACATTATCACTGGACTATTTTTGGTAATGATAGTCTCACTTCCGGGAATAACGTCTAATTCAGCACCTTCCACATCAATCTTGATCACGTCAATGTCATCTGATGATACCAGGCTGTCTAAACGTGCAATTGGAACTTTTATTTCAACTGAAATTGATTTTTTATCTTCGCTAGGTTGCCTTAGGGAGCTATAGCCAGATTCTCTGGTATTTATATAGAAAGATACTTCTCCTTCTGTGTTGCCAACCGCATAGTTATGTACTTCTACGTCAGGAAACTTACGACGAAGTTTCCTTGCTTTATCGGGCATGGCCTCCACAGCAATCACTTTTATACTTGCATCGTAATCAGATACTAAAGCTATAATTGAACCAATATGTGCCCCAACATCAATAAAAGTCTTGTTGTGATCACATAATTGAGTGACCAAACGTGTAGCGATATGATCGTTAATTATAGTTCCTAAACTTTCCGATTTAGA
>NZ_JAAHFV010000649.1:0-1535 GCF_010672755.1 Moorena sp. SIO1F2 | reverse complement strand
TTTATAGCGCGATCGCTTACATTGGCAAAATAAACTCGCGTTACACCACAGCGCACTATGGTTTTGTTCCGAGATAAGTCAATTAAAGCATGACCTGTATAGAGTTCTCCAGTAGTCCCTCGCATCTGTTGCCAACGAGCGATTGCTTCAGATGGGTTAGGAGGTTTGCCATAAATCCCACCCTCCATACTCAATACAGAATCACAGCCTAATACCAGAGCGTCGCTAAATTGATCAGCAACAGTTTTTGCTTTTTGTTCAGCTAGAATCTGCACTAACGTTGCTGGCTCCGGATGCTGCACTTGAGATTCGTCAAAATTGCTTTGGCAGACCACCGGTTCAATACCAGCAGTTTGCAACAATCGTCTGCGAGCACTAGAAGCTGAAGCTAATACAAAAGTCGGCACATCCATATAGCAATTTTCAGAAACGTTTGAGCGACATTGCTTATGCTTTTAAGGCAAGAGGCAAGAGGCAAGAGGCAAGAGGCAAGAGGGTTTCACGGAAATCAGCGTCAAAAAAGACTGTACCTGATCAGCACGCCTTTGGCGAACAACTAAACAACCAAACAACCTGTAACCTTCAACCAAACAACCTGTAACCTTCAACCAAACAACCTGTAACCTTCAACCAAACAACCTGTAACCTTCAACCAAACAACCTGTAACCTTCAACCAAACAACCTGTAACCTTCAACTGTTTACTAGTTCACTGAAAATGACTTAACCACTGTCTGCAACAAATTTTTCATTTTACCCCAGCGTCGTTCGGTCGTGGAAGCATTGAAGGTGTAGAGCTTGCCACGGTTGACCACCACACTGGCGAGGTTGTGCCGTTCTTGGCTGGGAAGTTGGACGTTGTATTCTAAAAGGTAATAAGTCTTGTCTGCTACCTCACGAGCTTCAGCATTAACCAACTCGGCTGTGCGACCAGAATCGGGAGGAGCAAAGGCATTTTTTTGCAGCTGATACCCCACTTCTGAGGGTGTACCTAAATCAGCAAGGGTCTTGCCTTCCGGGACTGGGCTAATCACCATACTAACATTTTCGGTGCTTTCGATAAGATCGTGGAACACTACATCCGGTCCATCAGTCACTTGGATAGGGACCCAACCGTTGGGATACAAAAACTGATAACCTTTAAGGCTGTCTACATAGCTTTGTAGACCACTGGCACCAGTTGTGCAGCCATGTATAGCCAGACTCAACACTAGCAGCAGTAGTGGTGCAATTTTCTTGAGCATCTCTTTGAGCATCTCTATTGAACGTCAACTCAGCTGCTTAATTGTCTCATCTTTAACTAATCGTACTTGCCTCTATGTATTTTCTGTTACCGGTTGGACACTCACCAGATGTGTGATAGATAGTGAAGTCAAGCTAATAGAGCGATTTTAGACAACTGCACACGGTAACAATTCTGGAAATCATCAGGCTTTGTAAGGAAAATCATGAAACCAACTTATCGAACTATCTCTAGTCTAGGAATTGCCACAATACTGACTGGCTTTACCGCAACTGTCTATGCTCAGCAGCCGC
>NZ_JAAHFV010000648.1:0-1541 GCF_010672755.1 Moorena sp. SIO1F2 | reverse complement strand
GTAGTTCTGCTAGTTGCTCGAATCCTGACTGACGGACACTTTTTTTTGTACATTTAGCAGTACATTTAGGCGTAAGCTGCGTAGCAGCTTATAAACAGATGTTCAATACGAAAACCCAAGCCATATTCTCAAAAGGTCTTCAAGGTGGGAGGTTCATCTGTGATAATTGCCCAATTATCCTTCGCGGCAGGTACTGCCGCTCCTTGCGAGATGAGCCTTAAGTTGAGCATCTTCCCATAAACCAACATTTTTGTAGAAAACCGCTTCTCGTTTGGGGGGATATAACTCACGAATGCTATATCCACGCGCCTCGACGCTGGACACCGTGAATCAGAGTATCGGACGGTAGACGGATCGAAAGCGTGCCAATGGGTTAATTGTAACCATTTCACGCTTATCGTGATTGGCAAATCCCCTATCCGCCAACAACATCACGTCTGGGCAATTTGCCAGATATTGATACCCTTGTTCGAGTAAGGGGGCATATTTCTCCGAGGGGACACTGGCACTTTTGTGTTCTAACCCTAACCACAGCAGTGGTAATGCTCAACCTCACAAAATCACCGATAGGTAGACAAAGCAGTATTTATTCCACAACTGGGTACTATCTCTGGCTTTGTATAATCTTCCCTGCTTGCACTGTGATATTGCCTTGAGAACTAGCGGTACATAGATTTCTTTGATCTTGACCCGATGATTCCCTAAAAACCGACGCCATCGTTTTTGATTGCTGTCTTGTTGGATCCCTCGACTTTGGACATAGCTACCCCATTCCCCCTGATTCACCTTTTGGCTCCCTAGTAACGCCGCCACCATCCATGCCAACCACTATATGTCTGATATCAACAAAGAAGCTACCTGCGCTTAGGTAGCTATACACTTGTGAGTAGATTTTTTTCTGGGTCATAATTGGGATTTTTCTTGACTACCCCATTTACCCTGATTTTTCGGTTTTGTCCAACCCCTTCCCTACTTACTTTTCAACCACTTGTGTCCGTCAGCAAGGCTCGAATCTCCTGATTGGGAAAGCTTATGTACCCAAAACGGCTGTTTAGAGAACTCCTGTTTTCAAAATGGATACGGTTTAAAACAAAGTATTCGATACGTAAAAATAAGGAATCAACTATATATGATCGGCTTTTACAGAAAACTATTAGCATCTCAAATGACTACACTTTGTAACTTTGCTATATCAAATCTTAGAAATGGTGATCAGACTAAATTTACAAGAGAAGAAATTAGAAAAATAAGATTCTCATTTTCACAATTTTGTGAAGACTTATTTGTATATAACCATCTTAGATATCAAGATTCAAGAAAGTTTTTTTATGTTGATGTTGGTGCTTATGACCCTATTCAATATTCAAATACACTTCTATTGTAGAATAATGGTTTTCGAGGCATTAATATAGACGTCGATCAATATAAAATTGATGCTTTTAATCTAGCACGCCCTGAAGATTATAACCTTTGCTCAGCGGTTTCAGACACTAGAAATGAAATCAGATTTCTGAAATATAAAGATGAAGCGACTAATCGAA
>NZ_JAAHFV010000647.1:0-1555 GCF_010672755.1 Moorena sp. SIO1F2 | reverse complement strand
TAAGGGAAAATCCCCTTGAAACTCCACCAATAGAAATTGCAGAAAATGGTCTTAAAGCAATCAGAGCTTATTTCCGACAACTGAAAGAAGGAAAAGATTATATCTATGAAGCCAAACTCCTCATTGTTGGTGAAGGAGGTGCTGGAAAAACAACACTAGCCAAAAAGATAGAAAACCCAGACTATCAACTACATAAAAACGAAAAATCTACCGAAGGAATTGACATTATCCAATGGGAATTTCCCTTGGATAACGGTCGAGACTTTCGGGTTAATATCTGGGACTTTGGGGGACAAGAAATTTATCACGCTACCCATCAATTCTTCCTGACCAAACGTTCCCTTTACACCCTAGTAGCAGATACTAGGAAAGAAGACACAGATTTCCACTACTGGCTTAATATAGTAGAACTCTTAAGCGACAACAGTCCTCTATTAATTATCAAGAATGAAAAACAAGATCGTCATAGAGAAATAAACGAGCGCGCCTTACGGGGACAGTTTACCAATTTGAAAGAAACCCTAGCAACAAACCTAGCGACTAACCGAGGCTTAGACGATCTTCTTACCCAAATTGAATTTTATATTAGCAACCTCCCCCACATCAAAGAAGCAGCTTTACCTAGAACATGGAAACAAGTCAGAGAAGCTTTAGAAGAAGATAGCCGTAATCACATCAGTCTGGATGAATATCTAAACATCTGCTCAAACAATGGGTTTACTTTATACAACGATAAATTACAGTTAAGTGGTTACCTACACGATCTGGGAGTGTGTTTGCATTTTCAAGATGACCCTCTATTAAAGAAAACGGTGATTCTCAAACCGGAATGGGGGACTTATGCTGTCTATAAAGTGCTGGATAACGATGACGTTATTCGCAATCTAGGTTGCTTTAACCGCGCTGATTTAGAAAAAATTTGGTCGGAAGAAAACTATGCTTATATGCATGATGAACTGCTACAATTGATGATGAAGTTTCAACTTTGCTATCCAATCCCTGGGAGTAAAGATAGCTACATCGCGCCACAACTACTAACGTTAAATCAACCTGAGTATGATTGGGATGAATCTGACAATCTAATTCTCCGCTATACCTATGAATTCATGCCCAAAGGTATTATAACTCGGTTTATTGTGATAATGCATAGGTGGATTTACCAGCAGCAATATGTGTGGAGAAGTGGGGTGATATTAAACAAAGATAACACCAAAGCAGAAGTAATTGAATATTACGAACAGCGAGAAATTAAAATTAGAGTTACTGGTAGACAGAAACGAGACTTGTTAACTACTGTTATTTACGAACTAGATCAGATCCATGATTCTTATAACCGATTGAGGTGTAGTAAGTTAATCCCCTGTAATTGTTTATCAAATGCCGGTTTCTCATTTGTAACAGTCGAGATGAGAAATAGGGGCAGCACAGAATAGTGTTCTATTGACACAGCACCACACGGCCCTCCTGACCTTGCGGCTTCCCCGCAATACGAAACAATCGATTCTTCAATTGCCTTTGACCGTTTCGATGAACTCATCATCCATTGCGACAATAA
>NZ_JAAHFV010000646.1:0-1597 GCF_010672755.1 Moorena sp. SIO1F2 | reverse complement strand
CAGCGTTTGATCAGCAAAAATAGTCTCAGAAGTGTTTCAATTTAAAACGTTAAACACTTCTGAGACTATTTTTGCTGATCAAACGCTGATTAATTCCCATTTAAATGGGAATTAATTTTTGATGCATAATAACTACTGACTAGTGACTCCTAAATTTTAGAGATTTTAATTCAAGGTGCAAGATATAGCAGTCGCCAGGGCAGTTAGGACATGACAAAAGTCTCAAACCTAAATAAGCGCAAGAGTTTGACTTCTGACTTCTGACTTCTGACTTCTGACTTCTGACTTCTGACTTCTGCTATATCAGTTAGAGAAGCGTTAACGATGAATCGCTTTTTGAGCTTATTAGTTTCACTATAGATTATTTACCTAAACAATTAAGATTTCCTATGAAAAAATTACTGGTAACAGGCTCCTCAGGATTGATTGGGTCTGAAGTTTGTGGTTACTTTGCTCAACAAGGTTGGCAAATTCACGGTATTGATAATAATCAACGGGCTGTTTTCTTCGGTTCCCAAGGGGATACACGCTGGAATCAGCAGCGGTTGCAAGAGACAATTCAAGATTTTGTTCATCATGAATTCGATATACGCGATCGCAAAGGTATTTTAGACCTAATGGCGCAGCTTAAGCCAGACGCCATTGTACATACAGCAGCCCAGCCTTCTCACGACCGCGCCGCAGCAATTCCTTTCGCTGACTTTGATACCAACGCAGTGGGAACTTTGAACTTGCTAGAAGCTGCGAGGCAATCTTGTCCAGAGTCGCCCTTTGTACACATGTCTACCAATAAAGTGTATGGCGATCGCCCTAATACTATTCCGCTTAAGGAACTAGACACTCGTTGGGATTATGACGACCCGGCTTACACCAACGGCATTCCCGAAACCTTTAGCATCGATCAATCAAAGCACTCTTTGTTTGGCGCATCCAAAGTTGCTGCTGATGTGATAGTGCAGGAATATGGTCGCTACTTTAATATGCCCACAGCTTGTTTACGGGGTGGTTGTCTGACCGGACCAAATCATTCCGGTGTGGAACTCCACGGTTTTCTAAGTTATCTGGTCAAGTGTAATCTCGAAGGTCGGGAATACAAGATTTTTGGCTACAAGGGTAAGCAAGTACGGGATAATATCCACTCTCTGGATGTGTCGCGGTTTATTCACGCTTTTATCGAAGCACCTCGAATTGCTGAAGTTTATAACATCGGTGGCGGAAAAGGCAATAGCTGTTCAATTCTGGAAGCATTTAAGCTGGCAGAGAAGTATAGTGGTAAAGCGATGCACTATACCTATCTACAAGATAATCGGATTGGCGATCATATCTGTTATTACTCCGATTTGAGTAAGATGCGTGAGCATTACCCTAGTTGGGATATTTCCGTTTCCTTGGAAGAAACAATTCAGCAAATTGTGGAATCTTGGCAAGCTCGTTTGGCTAAATCAGCAGTAACCGTTTGAGTATATAGCAGTTTGGGATTTTGTTAAGTACATAGTTCTGGGTTTTAGGGAGTAGGGAGTAGGGAGTAGGGAGTAGGGAGTAGGGAGTAGGGAGAAGGGAGTAGGGAGTAGGGAGTAGGGAGTAGGGAGTAGGGAGT
>NZ_JAAHFV010000645.1:0-1616 GCF_010672755.1 Moorena sp. SIO1F2 | reverse complement strand
GGACTACTATTATCCTGGTAAAAAAAACATTATTACAGCGATATAAACAGGTATTAACATTGGTAATTATAACAGGAATATACGGATTATTTGTATTGCAGGTTTATATCTCAGCATTAGTATTGATTACGTGGTTTTTCCCGTCAATACTAGTTTGGTTTTACTATAGTTTCGCTCTCCAAAAAAAATATTTAATCTAGGAGTTATTTTGAATAAAATCTATTCCATGACTAAGCTAATATCAAAACTTCCGAATACTAATACCCAAGTGCCAATGACTCAAACAGAAAAACATCCACGAAAAAGACAAAAAAGACCATGGTGGAAGAAGCCCTTAGATAATTCGAATTTGATAAACATGCTTAAATCTACAGGGAATGAACCAGATAACGACGATAGATTGACATTAAAGTTATTCATGATTGTCATTATCCTTCTGAGTCTTTTTATACTACCTTTTCTAACTCAGTTTCTAAATTTTCAATGAATGACACTAGTGCTGAGCTAAGCATTCAGCTATCAGCTATCAGCTATCAGCTATCAGCTATCAGCTTATGGGTTAGGTCCGATGCATCGTTCGCACAGCGTGGCCATTCGCGTAGCGTGGCCATTCGCGTAGCGTGGCCATTCGCGTAGCGTGGCCAAAGCCTGTCCCACAAGGCTGACCACTGACCGCTGACCACTGACCGCTGACCGCTGACTGCTGTTGGCGTAGCCTGCGCGTAGCGCATATGCTTACAACTCAACACTGACGCCCTCAAATGAACAAGTGATACCAGAACTGCATAAGCTACTGCATAAGCTCAAAGCCGCTGCACCTATGGATTGTATTAGGAACCTGTAGTAGGGACTTGTAGTAGGTACCTGTAGTAGGGACCTGCTCTGTTGCAGATTCGTAACGTTCACATAGGTCTAGAGGATGAATACTCAGGCAAGACAGTTTAACGGTGTTCTCTTACAAGGGGTAGTAGAAGGATTAATGGATGGTGTCTTGATTTTGAACGCTCAGGGAGAGTTAGTTCATAGCAATTGCTATGGTCGCCTTCTTTGTGCTCAACTAGCAGTGGATAAGTCAAAATCTAACCTTCCAAAGAAATCAGGCGTGTTTGCCAAGCTGTGCTCGACAGCTGTGAGTTATATCCAAATCAGTCAATAATTATCGAGTCTGAAATTATTACTGATCCCTCAACATCTTTTCGGATTCGAGCCGTTAAGCTCACCTTAGACTCCTTTGAAAATCCCTGCATTTTAGTAACACTAGAAAATCACGATCAATATGCTGAGAGTTTTGCGATCGCAGAGGTGAATAAATATGACTTGACTCCTCGTGAGGCCGAAGTTTGGTTACTGCGTCGTGCTGATTACAGCTATCAGGAGATTGCTGATGAATTGCGCATTACTCTCAACACGGTTAAGAAGCACTTGAAAAATATTTATGCTAAAATTAAGTTTTACCAATTTAAACAGGAATTTTTAGAGGCCAATTAAATTAGTTATTTATATAGCAAAGGGAGTAGGGAGTAGGGAGTAGGGAGTAGGGAGTAGGGAGTAGGGAGTAGGGAGTAGGGAGTAGGGAGTAGGGAGTAGGGAGTAGGGAGTAGGGAGTAGGGAGTAGG
>NZ_JAAHFV010000644.1:0-1654 GCF_010672755.1 Moorena sp. SIO1F2 | reverse complement strand
TTACATCTAACCCTACACAAAAAAAACAAAGGGGCATTGGGGATTTTGGTTAAGGTGTTGCTCATTAACACAGCTAACTCAAAAAAATAAAATAAATTACACATAATTGAGTCCATTAATGGCTAAACTTGCTATTTGTAAATAAATGTAAAAACTTTTAATTATCCCTTGCATTTTTCCCAGGAGTTATCTATACTATAGAAGGTAAAGACCGATACTAATAACCGCGCTGGTAACAGCCTTAATCAACATCAGCGCGGTTTTCCTCCCACCTAAATAGGAGTTACTTCCATGATGCCAAAAATATCACGATCATCAATCCTGGCTGGGTGCATCTTATTCAATGGGTTTGACCCGGTGGTGCGTTACGGGACGGACTGTCCCAATACTGGCTACTGATAAAATCAGAGGCTTTCCGTCCCTAACGCACCCTACCCAACTGGCTCGGTGCATCTTGTTCAAGGGGTTTGAGCCGGTGGTGCGTTACGGGACGGGCTATCCCAACCCTGGCGACCGTGACAATCACGGCGAGCCCGTCCCTAACGCACCCTACCCAACTTGTTCAAGGGGTTTGACCCGGTGGTGCGTTACGGGACGGACTGTCCCAATACTGGCTACTGATAAAATCAGAGGCTTTCCGTCTTATCACGCACCCTACTGGGGTGGCACAGCTAATTTGGTGCAATAAGCGTAGGTTGGGTTGAAGAATGAAACCCAACACCAGTAACGCTTTGTTGGGTTTCCCTACCGCTCAACCCAACCTACGTTTTTAGGTGTGCCACGCCACTACCCAACTATTGCCTATTACCTGCTCCCTACTCCCTAAAATTAATAATCCCCCCCAGACCCATAGCGCCATGCTTCCAGCCAACGGTGGTAATAATATCTTGGTTTCGGTGGCAAGGTATTCAACATGCCACTGAGTAATTTACCTGCTGGATACAAACTACTGTAAACGGCTAAATTACTATAATGAACCATCCAATCCAATAGCATCGTTAATCCTACTTGAGGAATCACTGGCACCACTAATCCTGGTTTAGTTAATGATGTCACAAATAGGGTTTTAGATAATCCTGAAAACTTCACTACATCTTGGAGGAAGGGCTTAAGCACATCATCTCCTAGGTTTGCCATGGCTTGGAATACACCAGTGAGTAATTGATTAATTTGATTTGGTGCTAATTGTTGCTTGATGCCAACACTCATCGTTCGTTGAAACATCCAGGTTACGCCAATATTAGGCTGATAGGGTTGTAGTTGGGCTAAGGCATTGCGGTCTAGCAAATCATAGTCCAATGCTTCATGAATTCCGTTACTTAGACGCTTTAAATGTCTGACCATGGAACCAAATCCACCAAAACTGACTGGTGATTGCCCACCACTGCTATCCCCTATCGGTAAAATCCGATTCCAAGGCATTCTTAGGGGACTTTTTTGATAGGAAGGAAAAAAGCCAAATAGTACTCGTTTAAAGTCAAGTTGGGATAAGTCTACTCCCTGGTATTCTGGTAACAGACGGAAGTATTCGTCACATAAAAATTCTAAACTAGGACGTTCTGGATTAGCATCTAAGTAGGTAAATAAATAGGTTGTTCTACCATCCCGGGCTGGAAATGCTTCCCAGAAATATTGACATTGATTTTGGATAGGA
>NZ_JAAHFV010000643.1:0-1655 GCF_010672755.1 Moorena sp. SIO1F2 | reverse complement strand
GTCAATAACTCACCGCTAAGTCTTTTCAGACTATAGCGGGAGCTTGTTAAAAGCTCATAATTGACCAGTCTAAGTTCTCAGAGAACTACGTTATTTTTGAGTGTTCAAGTTCCTACCTGGGGATGCGTAGCTAGTCCCCAGCTCTAGAACCCAGTCGTTAAACAGGTGTAGTTGAGTTAAGCCAGTGCGATTGGGAAAGTACCGAGAAATAACTTTGACGTTCGCGAAGCGTGTGCGAAGCACTCAGCTAACTTAACCCTAGCAATAGGAGGAAACACAATTATGCGTGTCTTTGTACTCAACAAAAACCGACAACCCTTAGACCCATGCAAGCCTGCGAGAGCCAGAATTTTACTTTCAGCAGGAAAAGCAAAGGTCTATCGTCGTTACCCATTTACCATAATTTTGGCGGAGGAAGTAAAACGGCCAATAACTCACGAACACCAACTCAAAATAGATCCTGGAGCAAAAACAAGCGGTTTAGCTATCGTCCAAGGAAAACGAGTAATCTGGGGATCTGAACTTACCCATCGAGGTTTTCAAATACGAGAGGCTTTGATCTCTCGTAGACAATTGAGACGTAGTAGACGTAATCGCAAGACTCGATACCGCAAGCCCAGGTTTCTTAACAGAACTAGACCAAAAGGTTGGTTAGCCCCCAGCTTGACGTCTAGGGTTCAAAATATTTTAACTTGGGTTAAAAAGTTGAGTCGATTCTGCCCTGTTACCGGCATCTCCCAAGAATTGGTCAGGTTTGACACTCAGAAACTACAAAATCCTGAAATATCTGGAATTGAGTATCAACAAGGTACGCTTTATGGTTACGAACTTCGGGAATATTTGCTTGAAAAATGGAATCGTAAGTGTGCTTACTGCGGGGTAACAGGAACTCAACTAGAAGTTGAACACATTAAACCATTATCCAAAGGCGGTTCTAATCGAGTTTCTAATTTAGCGATTGGCCGTAGGCCACGCTACGCGAACGCGTGTCGTCCATGTAACCAGGCTAAATCTAACCAAGACATTGAGCTTTTCCTGTCTAAAAAGCCTAGCATTTTGAAGCGCATACTAAGTCAAGCCAAACGTCCTCTGGCTGATGCGGCTTCTGTCAATACGACCCGCTGGAAGTTGTATCACGATATCAAATCAATAGGATTGCCTGTTGAAGTAGGTAGCGGTGGATTAACCAAATTCAATAGATGCCGCCAAAGTCTTCCTAAAACTCATTGGTTAGATGCGGCGAATGTTGGAAAAGTTGAAACACTGATTGTTGAAGTAACCCTACCTTTGGTAATAACAGCTAAGGGACACGGCACTCGTCAGCTCTGTAGGACTAATAAGTATGGGTTTCCCACTCGTCATTGCTCCAGAATTAAATTTCACAAAGGCTTTCAGACAGGAGATATTGTCCGCGCCGTGGTGACTAAGGGGAAGAAGATCGGTACTTATGTAGGACGGGTCGCAACCAGAAAATCAGGGTCTTTCAATATCTCAACAAAATCAGGACTGGTGCAAGGGATTAGTCACAAATATTGTAAATTTATTCACAGAAAGGATGGTTATGCTTATACAAACTAGACTCTGTCCTCCTTTTCCTCTCACCGTTAACCCTGCGGGTATAACGGGAGTCTCCAAGGAGGTAGAAAGATGAAAGG
>NZ_JAAHFV010000642.1:0-1656 GCF_010672755.1 Moorena sp. SIO1F2 | reverse complement strand
ATAGGGAATAGGGAATAGGGAATAGGGAATAGGGAATAGGGAATAGGGAATAGGGAATAGGGAATAGGGAATAGGGAATAGGGAATAGGGAATAGGGAATAGGGAATAGGGAATAGGGAATAGGGAACAGGGAACAGCGGCTCTGGGAATAGGGAATAGGGAATAGGTAAAAAACTCTGTACCTCATGACTATGATAAAAGCTATAAAAAAAATCATAATAGTTATATTAAAGTATATATAAAGTCGATTTTCGGTATTGTTTATACCCGTAGAATTATAGGAATTGGTATAATGGTGTTTACAAATTCAAGGGACGAAAGAATGCAGCGAGGTAGCGCGGTTTTGGAGAGCCAGTTGCTGATCTGAATCCCCATCTCCCCATCTCCCCATCTCCCCATCTCCCCACACCTCCCTCTCCCCATCTCCCCATCTCCCCATCTCCCCACACCTCCCTCTCCCCACACTTCCCACACCTCCCACACTTCCCACACCTCCCACACCTCCCTCTCTTTCCCTGATCAGAAGTTCCCTATTCCCTGTTTCCTATTCTCTACCTGCAGCGCGATCGCATTAATTATTCTCTAGTCAGAGAAAATATTGACCAATTTTCATATCCGTAACAATAGGATAAAGTTTTGATAAAATTACTACATTCCATGGTGACATAGTACCCAATTTATGTCATCAATGAATAAAGGATTGTTTGACCGCAAAAACTCAAGCTCTTGGGGGAAGACTATAGTATAGTTCTGAGACTATGTCAGCAAAAGAATTTTGGTGGAGCATCTACGTCATTTAGATAGGTTTTGAAAAACGAAAAATCAAAACCCTGTAACTAATACAGCGGCAGATTGATCATATTTTTCATTAGCTGTAATAATCGGTGCTTTTGTGAAGGTTTAGCATAGTAGTCTATTCTTGCCCATGACTCTGTAAAGGGTATCGGGATCATGGGGATTGAGTGGATATCAACTTGCTAGCGTATTACTTGCTGCCCAAAATTACCAACTAAAATTACCATAGCTTTAAACACAGATAAAGGTTGGAGACTACAAGACTATGACGAGAATTGAAGCCGAAAATTTTTCTAATATAACTAACTTTGTAACTACTGCTAATCCTGATGCCTCCGGGGGCGCACTAATCAGTCTATTTGATCCTGTTACTAATACTGCTTTCCCCCCTGGTACTGCTAGCACAAGCTTTAATCAGCCCACTGGTAGCTATGAAGTAATCATTGGCATCTTTGACGAAATAGATGGAGAAAGCACCGTCGATGTCAGGATTGGCAGTACCGTCTTTCCCACAATCACTCTTAATAATCCTTCCTCTACTGCTAGCGGTATCCCCGAAGCCTCCACTTTCGTCCCTTTGCAGATTAGCTCCAGCACGTTTATCCGTAATGGAGACCTGATCGAGGTTAAAGGTACTACTGATGGTGATGAATTCATCCGATTTGACTATATGGAGTTCAACCTGACCAACGAACTCCCGGTAGCAGTAGATGATACCGCCACAACCACTGAAGATACAACCGTTAAGATTAACGTCTTAGATAATGACAGCGATACTGAGGGAGACAGCACTCTAACTGTTATTAGTGATCCCAGTAATGGTAGTGCAGTAGTAGATGACAATGGTACTCCTGATGATCA
>NZ_JAAHFV010000641.1:0-1658 GCF_010672755.1 Moorena sp. SIO1F2 | reverse complement strand
TATTTAAAAAACATCAAATTACATTTGATGTTTTTTAAATATATTTCATGCCCCAACACCAGGATTTCTACTAATCCCAGCTTTTTATTCTTGATTTCTGAGATTATACTCATACTTTTATACTCGATTAAAGATAATTTAAGATGATTAATAACTATAAAGTTTAATTTATTTTTGTGTTATTTAAAGACAAAGCGACTCGAAACCCAATTGTAAGAATCCTGTTTTCAGGAGGAACACCATAGCGATAGCCAGAACGACACACATTTGGACTGTCAAGCCAAGACCCACCCCGTATTACTCGATGGGACGCTCTAGAGTTAGTTGTCCTAGGGGTTCCGTCTACGGGTGCATCAATGTAGTTTTCATACCAGTGGTCAGCACACCACTCCCAGACATTACCATGGAGGTCCTCTAGTCCAAAGCCATTAGCTGCTTGATGAAAGCCAACTTCCGTTGTCTGTTTACTCGATTTACCCTTTGGTCCAAAACGGTATTTTTCAGTGCTGTCATAAGTCGCTACTTTGGGAGAAATAGTTTCACCAAAGTGAAAAGGAGTAGCTGTGCCAGCACGACAGGCATATTCCCATTCTGCTTCACTGGGTAAGCGATAGGGTCTACCTGTTTGTAGTTGCAAGCGCTCACAAAACTCAATTGCCTCGAACCAGGTAACCCCTTCTACTGGCAGGTTTTCACCTGGGAAGTGCGATGGAGCGGGTGGTAAGTCAATCATCACTTTATCTGTCCTGGCAATAGCTCCCCACTGGGCTTGAGTCACAGGAAATCTACTCAATAAAAACGGAGCAACGTTCACTAAATGTTGAGGTTGTTCTCGATAGTTTCCCTCCTTTTTTGGTGAACCCATGTGAAATTCCCCTCCTGGAATCTGTACCATTTCCAATACAGTATTCTCTCCCAGTTGTTCATAAAAAACCTCTGCTTGACCCCGGCCACGATTGATCAGCCATTGTGAACCCGATCCCATAAATCTAGGTTGTTGAATCAGTTCAGCCCTTTCAAACTCCAATGGATGTAAAGACGGAGGAGGGACTTTTACAGTATTAATAGTCCAAACTGACTCCTCAAATTCCGGAATAGGTAAAGTAACTCCTGCTACAAGTAGGCGATTATGGTGGGTTGGCAACTGGTCAAACTTAGATGCTGCTCCTTGTTCATGGCCACGAGCTAAGTCGCGCATCCCTTCAAGGTAGGTCAACAAAGGTTTGAATTCTGCTTCCCTGAGGGGAGCAGCCAGTGTTTCTGCTAGCTTAGACATTCGCACCCACTCTGTTTTTTGAGCTAGACTTAATTGGGTCAGTTGTAATGCTAAGTCACGAGCTGCTGCTTCAGGGTCAATATATGCTAGGGCAGTCCACCGTTGAGCTTGAGCAATGGTCCGAACAGAATTTTTGCCACTCTTGAGTTGTGGTTTTATATAAGCCAGCAGGAAATGAGCTAAAGTTTTAATGCGCTGATGATTATGTTGGTTAAATCGAGGATTACTGTTGAGTTGCTCTAGCAATACATTTCGTGTTTCCAACTCCATCTCATATAGCTCATGTCCCACTTCATGACAGAGAGGGGATAGTAGTAAGTCTGCCACTGCTATCCAAGGGATGTTTAAATTGTCACCCTGTATATCTTGCTGAAAGTTAGCA
>NZ_JAAHFV010000640.1:0-1662 GCF_010672755.1 Moorena sp. SIO1F2 | reverse complement strand
TGTCAAAATACGTAAGCATTCAGCTATCAGCTATCAGCTATCAGCTATCAGACCAATTAAAGTAGGGTGGGCAAAGTAGTATAATCTAGAATACTCACCCATAAGCAAACTGTTTTTGCCCACCCTACAAGCTATCAGCTATCAGCTATCAGACCAATTAAAGTAGGGTGGGCAAAGTAGTATAATCTAGAATACTCACCCATAAGCAAACTGTTTTTGCCCACCCTACAAGCTATCAGCCAAAGTATGACGGCTGACCGCTGACGGCTGACCGCTGACGGCACCTCAAGCAGCGTGCGCGTAGCGCATATGCTTACCAAAATACTAATGAGCAACGACTCCCCAATCAGGCTTGAGCGTAATGGTTTAGTAGTTGCTCTATTTAGTTGATCTATTTATAATCCTACAGTAGAATTATACTAATTTATTCAGGGTGTCAAGTAGTCAACCTCAAACCTGTCTATCAATCCTGGTCTTGCCCTGAATTTGAGGGTTCAATCCCATCTAATCACGGGGAAACTTCCCATAACTTTATGTAACTAACGTTATGTAAAGATTTCGTGATGTGTTTAGTGCCTCAAACTCTCTAGTTAACCAAAGGCTAGGGGAATTAGGCGGGGATTATGTAAAGATTATGTAAATTTTTAAGCTAATCAAATTATTTGCTTATTATTAAGGTTTAAGCTTATGAAGCTAAGTGTTGTAATACCCTGTTTTAACGAAGTCAACACAATTGCCAATGTTATTGACGCTGTCAAAGCATCTGCGGTTAAAGAGTGCGAAATTATTGTTGTCGATGACTACTCAACCGATGGCACTAGAGAGATTTTAGAGTCATCACTGGAATCCCAAATTGACCATGTTGTCTATCATCACAAGAATCGGGGCAAAGGAGCTGCATTACGGACTGGGTTTGGCTTGGCTACTGGAGATATCGTAATCGTTCAAGATGCTGATTTAGAGTACGATCCCCAGGAATATCCCTTGTTAATGCAGCCGATTATTGATGGCAAAGCGGATGTGGTTTATGGCTCCCGTTTCGCTGGCGGTGGTCCCCATCGGGTAGTGTATTACTGGCATATGGTGGGCAATAAATTTTTAACCATGCTCTCCAATATGTTTACCAATATTAACCTTACCGATATGGAAACCTGCTATAAGGCATTCCGGCGTGAAATTATCCAATCTATCAAAATCGAAGAATCTCGGTTTGGCTTTGAACCGGAAATTACTGCTAAGGTTGCCAAAAAGAAATGCCGCATCTATGAAGTAGGAATATCTTACTATGGTCGCACTTACGAAGAAGGGAAAAAAATTGGCTGGAGGGATGGGTTTCGGGCAATATTCTGTATCTTAAAATACAATCTTTTTCATTAGGAAGTAGTTAAAAAATAACTTATCGGTTTTTAGCGTCTCGGGTGGCCAAAAACAGTTTGGTTGTAAGGTAAGCATTCAGCCGTCAGCTATCAGCTTAAGCGCTACTTGAGATGCTACTTGAGGTGCTATCAGCTAGCAGCTAATGGGCTACGCGCATTAGCTGAATGCTTACTAATCACTTACCAAATAGTCCCTGGATTTTTGGGTTACGGTAATGGATAATAGGAAATTGTCAAGTACCCATTACCCCAGAAGAGATAGGATAAGTAGTCCACCAGATTTGAT
>NZ_JAAHFV010000064.1:0-23735 GCF_010672755.1 Moorena sp. SIO1F2 | reverse complement strand
CTCGAAATTCCAGTTCGATCCATTTCTTGTGAAGGCTCTAGTAATTTTAGCCACCCTGAGATTGACTGAGGTCTTCGCTTTGCATCTAATTCCATCCCTTTGAGAATTGCTCTTCTTAAAGCTGGGTTGCTGACGAATTTTTCGGCATCTTGTTTTTGAGGGTCTTTTTTACTTTTTATTTCATTTTCCCGGTCTCTGCTACTAACTGGTTGCTGTCCGGTTAACAAGAAATATAAGGTGGCGGATAAGGCATAGATATCAAGTGCTGGGCCTGCTCTAAAGCGGCTTAGTTGTTGCTCGGGTGGAGCATAATATTCAGACCATTGTCGTGTTAGGTCTATTGTCCGGTCGGGAACAAATTCCCGGGCGATGCCAAAATCAATCAGGATTGCTTCGTCGCTTCCATGTCTTACTATAATATTACGAGGGTTGACATCTCTATGAATCAACTTATCCTCATGCATTGCTGCCAATGCATCGCCAACTTGCTGAATATATTTGATGGCTTGTTCCTCTGGAATTCCATTCCCTGGTTTAGTGAGTTTCTGTAGGGTCTTTCCCTCGATATATTCCATCACCAGGCAAGGACGGTTTATTGTTGGTTCATAAAAGTACTCTATGAATTTAACAATATGGTTATGGTTAAATTGGTTGAGTCGCTTCGCTTCATCTTTAAATTTTTCTCTTTTACTTTGTTCAGTATCGGTTAATTCCTCTTTTCCAATTTTTATAGCAACAATCTCTTCCTGACCATTGGGTAAGTGACGAGTGGCTTGGTAGGTCATTCCAAATGTACCCTCTCCTTTATAACCTTGGATGGTATAGCAGCCTTCTTTAATAGAAGATCCTGATTCTAACCTTGTCATTGGATAATTTATATTTAATTGTTTTGGATAAGATTGTTTTGCAAATCGTCTAGTTTTTTCTCTAACCTATCGATTTGGTCTTGGTAACTATCTTGGACTTTATCTTCAAAGGTGGATTTGTCCAAACCCTCTCTTTCTTCCTGTTCAGATACTTTGATCCCACCAGGCATAACGTGAGCAAGTAGATAAAAACTAGCTCTACTGGAGAGTAATATGAAAATAATAACAGTGGCAGCACCTAATCCTTGGACTATCAGTTGACTGGGATTGCCTCCGCGCAAGAAGCCTTGAGCAGGACCGTTTCCAATAGCGTAAGCCCAGCCCAAATCACTGTCTGGTCCGATACTAAACAATCCCACCGCCAGGGTTCCCCATAATCCACAACCAAAGTGAACCGGAATAGCACCAACTGGGTCATCAATTTCCCACCAATCTAATAGTTCAGTAACAAGGGGCACAAGAATTCCTCCCCCGATAGCCCCAATCACTACTGCGTCTAATAAATTAACGTAAGCGCAGGGTGCAGTGATGCTAACTAATCCCCCCACAATGCCATTGATGATAAAGGCAAGATTGGGTTTACTGTATCTGACAAAACAAAAGATAATCGAGACAATGGCACCGGCTGCGGCTGCTAAAGCAGTGGTTAAAACAATGTGAGGAATGGCCGGAGAAGTGGCCTCTAAGGTAGAGCCAGCATTAAACCCAAACCAACCTAGCCAGAGAATCAGACATCCCAAGGTGGCAAGGGTGATATTATGTCCGTTTAAGGGTTCAATTTTCTTGTCAAACTTAGTTTTTGATCTTGGACTAAGTTTAGATAACTCTGCTGGCTTAATTTCACGATATTTATCAGCCCTTGCCCCCAGGGCGATGGTTCCCATCAAGCCAGCAGCTCCTCCCACGGTGTGGACTACCGTTGAACCGGCAAAATCCCAAAATGCCAAGTTCCCAGACCCTCCGAGACTGATCTGGTTCAGCCATCCAGACTCCGACCACGCCCAATGTCCGGTGATGGGATACAACAATCCCACTAGGAAGAAACTGAAGAGTAGAAAGCTCAAAAATCTCATGCGCTCGGCCACTGCTCCAGAAACAATGGTTGCTGCGGTGCCAGCAAATACTAATTGAAAGAAAAACTTGGCTTCCCTCATAGCCAGAGAGTCAGAACCACCGGGGTTAAAAATGTCCTGGCCACTAAAAAAGAACCCTTCAGTCCCGATCCAGGGATTGTTACCACCAAACATCAATCCCGCTCCGCAAAGCCAGAAGGCTACGGTGGCGATACTGAACACCACTAGGTTCTTTGCCAAAATGTTGATCGCATTTTGCTTGCGACAAAAACCGGTTTCCAATAAGCAGAATCCCGCATTCATAAAAAATACCAAAGAGCCTGCTATCACTAACCAGATAATATCCAGGACGTCCGTCAGTTCATCGTCTATTGGGGCAGTGTCTTGAGCCACTGCGCTATGACTCCACACCAGCACGACCATCATAGCTAGTGATATACCAGGGTAGACGCATCTTATTTTGAAATGCCTACTGGATATGAGATTCATAGGATAGGTAGTTTTGCTGATTAATTTTTACTGATTAATTTTTAAATAAAATATTTGTCTTGATGCAGTAGCGACTGGTGGAAACCCCCTGATTAAAGCGCTGCATTGGTTCTGAGTAAGGCTTCTAGAATTTAGATGGGTTTGACCTGAGTTAAATATATAATTAGACCATAACAACCATCTTTTGTGGCTGTTTGGGTATTACCCTAGGGTCTAAGATACTGCTCCAGCTATATCAGCTTAGCTTAGGACAATATAAGTTCACTTAAAATCATCTCTAAATCATCAGGTGCCCTGGGAGTATGTCACTTATAGCATTTCTCAATTGGTTGAGGTGCTTTTGTGGTGGGTTAATCGGAGCAGAGACTTCGTAACAGGGAGTAGAGATGCAGCTCTGTGCTGAGGGTTTCACCCTTTGGCCGACTGCATCAAGACACTGACTGTCCCTCATAAGTACGATAAATTCTATATATAGTTGATTTTTTATTCAACGTTGACCTGCTCTCGGTGCTCTTCAGGACTTATCCCTTTTTGACTAGGACAAATTCCCAGGGATTCTGATGTTTACAGTAGCAGCTACAGAATCCCACCCAAGGTACCCATCCCCTAACCTAGAAGGGGGTAACATCTGCAATGCGCTTCCACCAAATTATGGAGCGGGGGCGCAGGGGGGGATAATATTTTTATTATAGCATATTATAGCAATACGCATTCATGTATTGACAAATTCAAATGAAGCAGAATTGCTAAAGCCAATCTCACTCCCTCAGGACTTACGCAAGTGCCCCCGTTGGTCCCCCAATTCTGGGGGACTTTGACATCATTACCCCCCAGAATTGGGGGGCAGGGGGGCAAAACCAACTAAACTTCGTAAGTCCTATCCCTTATAGGTGCGCGCCTCCTAGGCCGGGGAACCCGGCCTAGGGTCGCACCTGTTGCTCATGGGAAACCACGGCAGTTGCTGATGGTGGCAATGCCCTTTGGCAACGTTATTTACCTACTCCCTACTCCCTACTCCCTAAAACCTAGGACGAAATTACCTCTCTCCATTAAGACCTGCTATATACTGCAAATAAGATAAGGACTTTTAGTAAATAAGGATACAGGTGATTGGCTTATTAAACAAGGGTCTAAGGAATCTCTGGCTTCGTGTAGTGGTTCCCAAAAGCGAAAAGTGTCTAAGCAATATCTGGCTTCGTGTAGTGCTTTCCTTCATTATTGCTTACTTATTTCTAGTGATATTAAGTGTATTGGAGCAAAGAATAACTAAAAAGTTTTTCGAATCAAAAACAACTGAAACCGAACAAGTTTGCTCACCTCAAGACTCACTCTGGGAATGTTTGGAAAAGCAACTATTATTAGTCTGTAAAGTGGACAATCTTGAAGGTTTCGCTCTTTTATTTGGAGCGTCTCTTTACATGCTTGAAGGTCTAGAGCGCAGACAAAGGATAATCTATGAGGCATGGCAAATCGTTGATAATGCCGCAGGAGCAGGAGTAGCTACTAGCTATGCCAGAATCAAAGCCCTTGAGGTTTTGAACAACTATGGTGTTTTGATGAGGGGGTTGGATGCCCCAAAAGCCGATTTGACTGACATTGACCTGGCGAATGCTATACTCAATAAAGCTACTCTCAATGACGCTGAACTTAGTGGAGCTAACCTTACTGGAGCTGATCTCAATAAAGCGAAGCTTACTGGAGCTAAGCTTAATACAGCCAAGCTTAGTAAAGCATTGCTGATCGGAGCGAACCTCAGTTTTACTGAGCTCAGTTTTACTGAGCTCAGGAATGCTGATATCAGGAGGGCTGATATCAGTGGTGCGAACCTCAGTGGTGCAGACCTCACTGGTGCGAATCTCACTAGTGCGAACCTGACTGGTTCGGATCTCAGATATGCCAAGCTCAATGGTGCGAACCTCAAACATGCGGATTTCACTGGTGCAGATTTCACTACTGCGAACCTCAGTGGTGCAGACCTCAGTGGTGCAGACCTCACTAGTGCCAACCTTGAAGGCATCTTGTGGAATCAACAGACGAAGTGGACAAATGCTATAGGTTTGGACAAAGCCGAGAATGTGCCCGATGCGTTGCGACAAAAGCTTGGTCTGGGATAGGGAATAGGGAAAGAGAGGGGGCGTTGGAAGTATCTGGCGAGATCGGGTAATTAAGTGGAAATAATCTTACAAGCCCAGTAAAAATTTCAGTGCGTTCGCGCAGCGGCTCGTATCGAGCATCGCTTCCAGTTTCACTCCCGTCAAAATCATATCCAGTCCCAGAGCCACCTGCATCACCCCAAACACAAAACCAAGCACTCTTAGAGTCACCGGTTTGATGAGATTCAAAAGGGGATGGGCGACCAACATTACCCCTAAGTTGAGTACCATAACCAATAATAATAGCAAAAACATAGAACCCGGAGCAATTGCCATCCGTCCAAACATGGCGCTCATAGTCACCACAACAGCAATGCCATAGGGAGTTAAAATACTGGGAAAAACTAAAGGATTAATCGTTAATTTCAGAGAAGGATTTACAGGGGTAGCATCCTTAGTTGTGGGGGTATTATACTGAGCTAATACTGTTCGCAGAGCCACTAAAAAAAGGATAATACCTGTTGCGATTAGCATTGCTGAGAGGTCAATTTGCCAGGATTTCAGTACATTTTTGCAAAGTAGTGCTACCGCAAAAATAACTAACGTAGATATGCCAAAACCCCGTAAAGCAAGCTGGCGACGCAAGGCCGGATCCGCATTAGCTGTCAGCTTCACAAAGGGTACAATTAGCTTGAGTGGACCGACGGTAAGTAAAAAGATAATCAGGATATTGAATGCCCCAAATCCCTCAAAAAGTTGCTCAAACAACACCTGAGTTTTAGCATCAATCTCAGCCTTGATCGGTATGGCAATTTGATTGCTCGATGATTCCATAACCTGGGCTGAGATTATGGTGTTGCTTAATAATGGAATGATTTTAAGAGTGAGGTGGAATGGCCATCTTGGTGGAACTTGCATCTTGCCAGTTTCATGCTTATTTCCGGCGGGAATGATTTGAAGAGTGAGGTGGAATGGGCATCTTGGTGGAACTGGCATCTTGCCAGTTTCATGCTTATTTCCGGCGGGAATGATTTGAAGAGTGAGGTGGAATGGCCATCTTGGTAGAACTGGCATCTTGCCAGTTTCATGCTTATTTCCGGCGGGAATGATTTGAAGAGTGAGGTGGAATGGCCATCTTGGTAGAACTGGCATCTTGCCAGTGTCATGCTTATTTCCGGCGGGAATGATTTGAAGAGTGAGGTGGAATGGCCATCTTGGTAGAACTGGCATCTTGCCAGTGTCATGCTTATTTCCGGCGGGAATGATTTGAAGAGTGAGGTGGAATGGGCATCTTGGTGGAACTGGCATCTTGCCAGTTTCATGCTTATTTCCGGCGGGCAGGATGCCCACTCTACTCCTATTCATGGAAAGATTCAGCAACGCTGTTTGCCCAGTAAAATCCTTTGCCAGTGAGGGAGATGGCGGTGTAGGGATGGTGGCTGTGGCACTGTTAAGTGCTAACATCGAGGCAAAATAAGCCGATGCGATCGCTATTCCTAGAATTCTCAACAACCTATCCATCTCTCCATCTCCCCATTCCTACAAGGAAAAAAAATACCAATTAAAGTAGGGTGGGCAACGTTCTTTTATCTACAAAACTGAAAAGAACCAAACAGTTTTTGCCCACCCTACAAGCTACAAGGAAAAAAAATACCAATTAAAGTAGGGTGGGCAACGTTCTTTTATCTACAAAACTGAAAAGAACCAAACAGTTTTTGCCCACCCTACAAGCTACAAGGAAAAAAAATACCAATTAAAGTAGGGTGGGCAACGTTCTTTTATCTACAAAACTGAAAAGAACCAAACAGTTTTTGCCCACCCTACAAGCTACAAGGAAAAAAAATACCAATTAAAGTAGGGTGGGCAAAGTTCTTTTATCTACAAAACTGAAAAGAACCAAACAGTTTTTGCCCACCCTACAAGATTTTCTACCGCAACTTCATATTGCTAAACAGCTTTGCCACTGGTTCCGGAAGATTAGGTAGATTGGGTAAGTCTGGAGTCTCGGACATAGCAAGGCCCGTGAGGTTGTTATCCTTGATCAGCCGTGGAATTTCGTCGAGAGCAAAAACCATGCCCCAGTCCCGCTCTGCGTTTGCCACACCTTTGCGATCGCCCCCCTTCAAGGAGTCAACGAATCCCTCAAAGGTTTCCTGACCTGACAGCTCGATGTAATGAGCTGGTGTATCGGTGGAGTTCCAGAAAGCATGGACAATGCCCCGTGGCTTTTGGACATAGCTTCCCGCAGGAGCTGTAAACCTTAGTCCATCTGCACCCCCAATCTCGAAGACAAGTTCACTCGATATCACGTAGACCAGTTGATCGCAAAACTTATGGCTGTGGGGTGACAGCAAGTGACCGGGATTGATCACACCCTGCATCACTGAGAAATCACCACCCATGTCTCTGGATCGAGCCATGATAATCATGTCCGTGGCTGTCCTTTCTCCTTCACCAGGTTTCTTGAGGAGATCCTGGGCATCAAATCGATCGTTTACATTATATTCACTCATTGTTCTACTCCTTTAATCTTGCTTTGCTGAAAAATTCCTTGAGTAAATTTAAAAGTGCAACCCTGTCATCAAATGCCTTAAAAATGGCAAACCGATAATGCAGCTCATGGGGCACTATAATGGTTTTGAAGCTATCAGCTATCAGCTATCAGCTATCAGCTATCAGCTATCAGCTAATGCGCACGCTACGCGAACAGCTTTTGAATGAAAGAGGTAAGCATTCGTTTAATCTCAGTTCTCTGGCCTTTTGGCCTTTTGGCCACGCTACGCGAACGGCCACGCTAAGCGAACGCCCAAGCTAGGAATTAATAGTCTTTGGCTTTGAGTCCGTTGAACTTGTCAGCCGAATAGCTTGTTTTAAGCTGACGGCTGAGAGCTGATAGCTGTTCGCGTAGCGTGCGCGTAGCGCATAAGCTGACGAGCTTTCTATAACCAAATTGCCATCTTTAGCAGAGGTGTGATAAGGACAATGGGCGCACCAAATCGGACATTTCACGACAGATTGCACAAACCCGAAATGCTAGCTAGCGTGGTGGCGAGTACCGTAGCTTATGCAGTGGCACGGGGAGTGGACATGGAACAGATCACTGCCGCCACAGGACTAACCCGTACCGATCTGCTCGATCCCGATGCCCATCTGTCTCAACATCTGGTACCAACGGTATGGCGCTTACTGACCAAGGCTTACCCAGGGGAAGCGATCGCACTCCACATGGCCAGTGCTACTCCCTTCTCATACTTTGGAACACTAGCCTATGGAGCTAGATATGCTGAAAATCTCAGAGAAGCTTTGCAGAACTTAGTGCGCTATCGGTCTGTGCTATCGGATCAACTGCAAATCGCCCTGATTGAGTCCTCCTCAGAGGGCATTTTACAAATGCATCATCCCATGGATGCCGAAGATGGGGGTTGCGCTGCTGAAGTGGGACTAGCTTTGGGGTTGCGCTATATGCGGGAAATTCTAGGAGCAGATGATATCCTTGTGCGCGCGGACTTCACTCACCTGCCCTTCGGACCAATCCAGGTTTATGAAGAGTTCTTTGGTAGCCCAGTATGCTTTCAACAATCCCACAATGCCCTTGTGTTTCGTCAAGGGGCTCTAGACCTACCCACCAAACAGCCTGATCCGGATCTGTTTCGTTATATCCAGAGCCATCTAGACCTAGTGCGAGCACGGTTAGCAGGTTCTAGTGATTCTCCAGAACTATCTAGGATCCGGAATGCGATGCTCGATACGAGCCGCTACGCGAACGCTCACAATGCTGAACGTTCTGAATATGGTGCAGAAGCCCTAGCACGACAGATGAACATGAGTCTTCGTGCTTTGCAACGCTTGACCCAAGACCATGGTATCACCGTTCGGCAACTGTTAGACGAAACTCGTGAAGCAAACGCACGACAATTCCTCAGTGACCCCAGACTGAGTATCGAAGCCATATCGTGTTTGCTCGGTTACTCAGAAGATCGTGCATTCCGCAGAGCCTTCAAGCGTTGGACCGGGCACACCCCTGCCGAGTTCCGGCGGAATGTTGGATAAGTATTTTAGTATACCCAATTAAACAGTTATAGCGTTTCTAGGACTCATGAGGTACACAGGATTGTTTCACTCTCGGCTCTTGCCTAATCCCTGCTCCCTGCTCCCTGCTCCCTGCTCCCTGCTCTATCAATTTAAGTCTGAACTAACCTGTAACGTGTAACTTTCCGTTTTTATTCCCTGATCACCACCAACAACTTAACAACAATGGTAGAAACAATCCAAGCTAAAGACATCACCCTCAAGCAATTAAAAACCCTAGTCAATCTTCAGCTAGTTAACGATAACCAATTCTTTCACGAGTGGCAAGAAAACTTACCAGAAATTAGCGAATTACAACAGCAATTATTAGATGACGTTAAAGCTGGTTATTTTAATTTACTCTATTACCCACCCTTACTAGAAAAAACCGTTAATCTCGCCATCCTATCCCCCCTGATATTTATCGGAAAATTTTATTTGGAACCCTTTCACATCAAAGCCGAAAAAACCGTAGATATTTCTGTTGATGACCACGGCATTATTGTCAAAGGAAGCATTGATACCCTAGTCTTACATAACGAATTTTGGATGACGATTATCGAATCCAAACAGGCTAGCTTCTCAATAGAAGCTGGACTACCCCAACTTCTGGCCTACATGTTAGCTAATCCCCACCCAGATCAACCAAGCTATGGCATGATTACCACTGGTGGTACCTTCATTTTCATCAAACTAGTTAACGGTGAAAAGCCCAGATATGCCACATCTGCTGAATTTTCACTGCGCAATCCCGGAAATGATTTGTATCAGGTGCTTCGGATTCTTAAAAAACTGAGTCAAATAGACATCTAGTTCTGAAGGGGTAACCAGCAGATTAAAATACTTAATAGCAATCCGTGTAGGAATTGTGATAATTTTTGATGCCATATTCCCAGGGAGTGCGCGTTCACGCTTAGCTTTGAAAAAGCGCGGGGTCGCACCGCTCCCTACTCCCTACTCCCTACTCCCTACTCCCTACTCCCTTTACTATATGTGTTATGAGTTACGACAGTACCCTTAAATATTTAGTTGAACAATATCCCCAAGCCTTTACCCGTTGGTTGTGGAACCAGGAACCACCAGAAGATATAGAAATTCTCAACACCGAATTAAGTACAGAACCAATTCGGGCAGATGCCTTGTTTTTTGTGCGGGTTGCTGATGCTATTTTGCATTTGGAATTTCAAACCCTACCCCAGTCTGAACCTCCCTTACCCCTGCGGATGCTCGATTATTGGGTGAGGTTGTATCGCCAGTATCGCTGTAAGATTGAGCAGGTAATAATTTTTCTGAAACCAAGCCGATTAGCGGGAGTATTTGTGAATCAATTTACCGAGCCGAACCTATCCTTCCACTACCGAGTGATTCGGATTTGGGAATGTGATCCACAACCGTTACTGACAACCCCGGGGTTACTACCCTTGGCAGTGTTAGCACAAGCTGAAGTCCCAGAAACATTACTCTCCCAGGTAGCAGCCAGAATCGATATGATTGAAGATACACAACAGCAGCGTAACCTATCTGCTTGCGTGCAACTGTTGGCTGGGGTGAAATTTGATGAGCAGTTAATCCAAGCTTATTTTCGGGAGGATATGATGCAAGAGTCGGTGGTTTATCAACGGATTATTCGTCAAGGATTAGAACAAGGATTAAAACAAGGATTAGAACAAGGATTAGAACAAGGATTAGAACAAGGATTAAAACAAGGATTAAAACAAGGATTAGAACAAGGATTAGAACAAGGATTAGAACAAGGATTAGAACAAGGATTAGAACAAGGATTAGAACAAGGAAAGCACAATGAGCTAAATTTAATTATCCGTCTACTTAACCGTCGCCTAGGTCAGCTCAATCCCCAATTACAGCATCAAATTGAGCAATTATCCTTGTCCCAGTTGGAGGATTTAGGGGAAGCGTTGTTAGATTTTGAAACCGAAGTGGATTTGAGCAATTGGTTGAACCAGTTCAGGGATAGATAATATCAAGTCTGGTTGAATACCCATAATTAACGGGAGTGTGGGGAGTGTAGGGAGGGTGGGGAGTCTGGGGAGATGGGGAGATTTTTATTAAGGGTAATTATCCTCAGATGAGATCAGATTCGCTACTGCCATGGTTTCCAAAGGGCTTTCAAGGTGCTCCCCCAAGCCATGGCACACAGCTGTCTTACCCCTACTCCCTACTCCCTACTCCCTACTCCCTACTCCCTACTCCCGAAAACCCCAAGGGCGTAAGTCCCTCACCCAATTGAAAACTGCTATCTATGGAGAATAGGGGATTCGAACCCCTGACCTCTGCGGTGCGATCGCAGCGCTCTACCAACTGAGCCAATTCCCCCTAGTAATTTGGTTTATTACTTTTGTTTATATGTTTATTCTAGCACCGGGACTAATATCCCTGTGCCCTTGTATGGTCTATATTTCTCCTACTGGCTCAGGTGATACCCCAGAATAGACCTGCTGCACCCGTTCTAATTCCAGCTGATTCAAATAATCGACAGTCCAGTTAGCGTGACGCTGTAGCATATGAAGGGGATAAGTACTAGCCACTCCTACCACTGGCATGCCAGCTCGCTTCGCCGCCTCAATTCCAGCCAAAGAATCTTCTATTACTAGACATTCCCCAGGTTTTAAGTTCAGGTTACCATAAACTTGATTGAGCCGCTCTACCGCTAGCAGATAGCCATCCGGTTCCGGTTTACTAGTAGTAATATCATCACCAGCAACAATCAAACTAAAATAGTGAGCTAAACCAGCGCGATTGAGCACCACTTCTACCTCATTCCGCAGTGCTCCAGTCACCAGAGCCATCGGTATCTGAGCACCCTGGATCTGAACCATTAAATCCTCCACACCAGGATAAATGGGCAAGGTTTCCATACTTTCTAGCTGACGTTGATAGGCAGCAGCTTTGCGGCTAATGAGCTGGTTTAAGTAATCCTCCGTAACCACCCGACCGCGACGCTTAAGTAACTCTCGCAGACAAGAGCGATCGCCTCTACCTGTACAAACCTGTCGAAACTCTTCGGAATCCGGACGCAAATTTTCCCCAAGAATAATTTCCTCAATTAGTTTCTCGTGAATCGGCTCATCATTGATTATTACTCCGTTAAAATCAAACAGAACTGCTTTCAAACTCATAAGTACCTAGACATAAATTCTGTTACTATTGTTGAGTAACTTAAAAAACATAACGTTACTCAACCCTCTTTTGCTCCCCGTTACCGGTTGCCTATTCCCTGATTTTAACAGTCAACTTTACTAATCTTAACAGTCAACGTTAATTGTGTCCAAGTGCTTACTGTAAAATTGCCCTATACCGCTGGA
The DNA here is from genome assembly GCF_010672755.1 of Moorena sp. SIO1F2. NCBI lineage: Bacteria > Bacillati > Cyanobacteriota > Cyanophyceae > Coleofasciculales > Coleofasciculaceae > Moorena > Moorena sp. SIO1F2. The sequence continues at coordinate 11,823 of NZ_JAAHFV010000064.1, read as the reverse complement.
ACCGGCACCCCTTGTGACGCAACATCATTTGGAAAACTCCCCTGAGATTGAGATTCCCAAACAGCTGATTTACCTACTGGCAAAGGTTTTAGACCCTGAGTTATTTGATGCAGCCACCACCATTGCGTAGTGCGCACTGCTTCAAAACTAGCTGCACCCATCCAAGCGTCAACACTACCATTAGCGTAAGCCTTGATATAGGGTTCTTCAAAAACTTCCGTTAGCCAATTCGCCTCCCGGATCGTAGTCTGATTCCCATCTAGAATCAAGACTTGTCCTCCCCCTTGCAGCAGTCGGAAGGATTCATGCAAAATCGACTGAGTTACCTTAGGTGGAGTTTCGTGAAACAACAGTGATGCCGTAACTAGATCAAAAGACTGATCAGCTAAACCCGTCTGTTCAGCCATACCATGAAGCCACTGAATATCGAGATTAGCCTTGTTAGCTTTGTAGTCATCCATGACCAGCATATAAGGTGACCAAAAATATCGGTTTCAAGCCTGGCCTTGGCCAAAAGGCCACGCGGGGCGCGAATGGCCACGCTACTTGAGGTGCCCATAAGCGGGCGAATTTTTCAAAAATGATGTGTTATAATCTAATTAAGTGTGTAGCCTAGCACAGGCAGGATTCGTCGGTACTGCCCTATTCCCCAACGACGTAAAGCGATGCTAGTACACGAGGCGCGAAAAACCTCTAAAACGCATGGATCTTAACGGATACCGAATACCAGTAAAATACGATTGCAAAATATTAACGTACCGTGGGGCACACGGAAACGGGAAATTCCAACGCTTAGGGAGATAAGCCCACGCTCGTTTAGTTAAATTAGGCTCGATACTTGGTTATGCATGAACCGGTGTTTGGCTTAAGTATTGCCTTTCAGGATAGCTAATTTTAAGGCGTGTCGTAGAACTAAGAATCCCCGTTATTACAGGACGGGGAGTGTCAAGGACCCAGGTTTCATTAGGGGGCAACGCATATTGGGTAATTGGGTCGTAGCTTGTGGCTGCACTTCCATTCAAGTAGCCCCCTTCAATACCATGGAAATTCTGAGTGCTGTAATAGTCAGGATAGATTAAATCAGGGTTATGGAAGCGATGCTCGATACGAGCCGCTACGCGAACGCACTCAGCTTCCCAATTCATAGTTTCGTCAAACTGCTGCAGCTTTTCAAAATCAATCAAGCTACCGATGATCGGGGATAAGAAACGGTCCCAAAGTGTATCTTGATTAACGGCCATAGTTATACCTGGAGATATCAAACCAACTCCTAACGCAGTATACCTTGAGGCTGATTAATCTAGCACCACACTCCTTACCGTGACCCTTTAACATTCCGAGCAAAGCGCTCCCGACCCTCTTGGAGATTAGCAGGAGTACCATTAGGGTAAGCTTTAGTAATCAGACTCTGGAGTTGTTCAATCCGATTACTAGGGTTAGGGTGAGTAGTGACATACTCCGGTGGTTGCCCACCCTGTCGAATCGAGTTAAGGACTTGCATCAGTTCAACGATTCCCCTAGGGTTATAGCCCGCTTGCGTCATAAACCGAAAACCAAGGCGATCGCTTTCTAATTCATCCTCACGTCCATACTTAAGGCTAACCATTTGATTAATCGCTTGGGCAAGTAGTGCTGCTTGCCTACCACTCTGGGCATCATCACTGGCAGCAATACCAACAGCATTAACCAATGCTACCCCAAGTTTCTGCTTGGCCAGATGTAGTGAACCAGAAGCTGCCGACTTTTTGACAATCCGCTCTCCCACCTGAGAAATATATCCTTGAAGGGCTTTATCTGGGTAAAGACCACCGTGTTGAGCCGCCATTTCCGTGCTTGTAACCCCATCACCACTTCCTGACGGGGGGAAAGTTGGATGCGCTGCTTTTCCCTAGTTACTGGATTTTCAGAGACACTGGTAAAGTAGCTCTACGCACCGATTATCTCCCAAATTCATCCATAGCAAAATACTATAAGACTTATAAGACTATTGTTGTGGAAGATATGATGAATTATTAGAGCCGTTATTATTTCTGTATTAGTCCTAAGAACTTACAGTTGTTTGGCCTAGACACCATCAAGCTATGACCCACCATATTTTAGTTGTCGAAGATGAAACCAAACTAGCCCAGTTCATTGAACTGGAACTGAAGTACGAAGGTTATGAGGTTAGTGTTGCCTCGGATGGGTTAGCTGGTTTGGGAGCAGCGCGGGAATCTAATCCAGATTTAGTAATACTCGACTGGATGCTACCGGGCATATCTGGACCAGAAATTTGCCGACGCCTGCGCAGTACTGGTAATCAGGTGCCGATTATCTTATTAACCGCTAAAGATGAAGTAAGCGATCGCGTTAGTGGTTTAGATGCTGGTGCTGATGACTACGTAGTCAAACCCTTCAGCGTAGAGGAATTATTAGCCAGAGTCCGAGCTCATCTGCGACGCAATCAAACCGAAGACCCCAACATCCTCCAATTTGCCGACTTAAGTTTAAACCATAGCACCCGTGAAGTCTATCGAGGTCAGCGATTAATTGAACTGACTGTCAAAGAATTTGATCTACTCGAATATCTTCTTGCCCATCCCCGACAAGTCCTCACCCGAGAGCAAATCCTCGAAAGAGTTTGGGGTTATGACTTTATGGGTGACTCTAATATCATAGAAGTTTACATTCGCTACTTGCGCCTGAAGCTAGAAGCCAACAACGAAAACCGTCTAGTCCAAACCGTGCGCGGTGTTGGCTACGTCTTGCGAGATTAGTCCTGAGTGCTTCAGTCGGGAGTGGGTCAGTCCACCCCGTCCATCCCAACTCCCGATTCCCGACTCCCGACTCCCGACTCCCGACTCCCTAAAAGCATGGAAAACTGCTATACCTAATACCCAAAACTCATATGGATGCGGGGATGGAGTTTTGCCCTTACTAACTTACCCCCTTGCAGATGTTCTTCCACAATTACCGGCACATCTTGTGGTTTGACTCGGCAATACCAAGTCTCCTCTGGAACAATCCGCACCGTTGGACCAGAACTACACTGTCCCTGGCAAGTTGTACCAATCACGCTAAAGTCAGAAAGATCAGCTTCCTCGAAGGCAGCCAGCACCTCAGCTGAACCGGCTGCTAAACAAGACTTATGTTGGCAGACTAAAACACAAGGCTTTTCGGTTTTGGCACTGTGTTGAGTAAAATCTGTTTCCACCTTAAGTTCAGTTAATATTAAGAATTATTACTCCCTTCATCATAGCCATTGACTTTTAGGCATAGTTTAATACCATTAACCCCTAAAATGCCAAATACCTGTTTTCAGTCCTGAGTCGGTTTTGAGGAAGCACAGTCTCCTGTTATGCACCAATGACCAATGAATAATTACCAATAACTCATTGCTCAACCATCCAATTGAATCGGAGAGCAGCTTAACATTAGAATGAAGACCACACTTCGAACCCAATTGTCCCTGAATCCGTCATGAATCCAAAACTCTTAAACAATCGCTACCGTGTCCTTGAGACTCTAGGTTCGGGTGGGTTCGGTGACACCTTTCTCGCCGAAGATATCCATATGCCCTCAAGACGGCGGTGTGTGATTAAGCAACTTAAGGCATTAGCTCATAATTCTAAAGCTTACAAGGTCGTCCAAGAGCGATTCCAACGAGAAGCAGCTGTTTTAGAAGCCTTAGGGGAAGCACATGACCAGATTCCAAGACTTTATGCCTATTTCTCTGAAGCCGAAAAGTTTTACCTGGTTCAAGAGTGGATTCGAGGCAATACCTTTACAACACAGGTCAGACAGGGAAAAAAATTTACTGAGATTGAAGTTAGGGAACTCCTAATTAGTTTGTTAAAAGTTCTAGAGTATGTCCACTCTCGCCGTATCATTCATCGGGACATTAAGCCAGATAACATCATTATCCGCCAACGAGATGGAGTACCAGTTCTGATTGATTTTGGTGCAGTCAAAGAAGCAATGAGTACCGTAGTCACCAACTCTGGCACCCCTCACCCAGCATCAATTATAATTGGCACTCCTGGCTATATGTCTTCGGAACAGTCAGCAGGACACCCAACCTATAGCAGTGATCTGTACAGTTTGGGGCTGACAGCAATTTTATTGCTAACGGGTAAAATACCACAGCTATTCCACACAGATGAGAGGACTGGTGAAATTTTATGGCGTCAAGATGCCCCACACCTTTATTCAAACCTAGGAATAGTGCTCGACAAAGCGATTCGATTCCATCCACGCGATCGCTTTATTAGTGCCAGACAAATGCTTGATGCTCTCCAATCTGACCCGGCATCACCTACGGAAGCCACAGTCCCCATGTCTCCCGGTGCCCCATCAACAGCCAACAAAGGTACCGTAGCAACAGTCCCCATTTCTCCCGGTGAGCCACCAGCCAACAACGGTTCAGTGTCCACTATTAAAGGCCCTTATCCAGTCACTGTAAAACAAAACGATAGTTACAAGGCAGTTTTAAAGGGAGGTTTAATCGGAGGCGGTATATTACTGATTGTGGTGGCTGTTGCTTCGGGATTCAACAAATTCTTGAATCCCTCTACGACCGCCTCATCCTCTAATCAATCTACATCAACATCATACCCAGACAACCCAAGTTCTCAAGAACCGCAAGATAAAAAAGTATCATCAAAAGACCCATTACCAGAAACACCATCATACCCATCACAGTCCCAGACCAATAACCCATCACAACCAGTAACTAAACCAGAAACACCATCATACCCATCACAGTCCCAGACCAAGGATCGATCATCCCCATCACAACCAGAGACTACCGTAACTGATCCGGTCACACCATCATCCCCATCACAACCAGAGACTACCGTAACTGATCCGGTCACACCATCATCCCCATCACAACCAGAGACTACCGTAACTGATCCGGTCACACCATCATCCCCATCACAATCAGACACTACTGTAAAACCAGTTCCAGTAACGACACGGAAACCTATCACCGAACCTTCACCCATCGTAGAAAACAAGACCAGTAACCCAAATCTTGCTCAGCTCAACGCTATTCCCAAATTTCCCCCAGGAACTCAGCGAAGAGCAGTGGAATATGCTTTAGGCAAACCCACAAAACAATCAAACGGCATGTGGAAGACTCGCGCTTTCCTTTATAAAAACGTTGTGCCCAATCATGTAGACCTAGGATACCTGTTTGATCGAAGTTCTGGGCGTCTGCGCCAAACGGAAGTTACCTTTTCGCAATCCGTTGACCTAGAAATCATGTCAGAGACCTTAAACAAGCTGCTCAGTAACAACATTTCCACTGACATTAAACAGGGACTGAAAGATGTATATCAGCGCAAGTCTAAGACCTATAAATTTTCCAGTGGTAACAATAACAGCTTGGAGGGTGTGATTCAACGAGACGGTAGCGATCGCATTTATATTGGTGTTTGGGAAGCGGATTTAAAGTAACAAGTAATCCTAATTCCCTGATCAAGACTCTAATGCTCAAAGCCCCCTGGCTGAAGGCTGAGGGATTAGTTATAAAAAGTTCCCTGTTTCCTATTGATCACAATTCATCACTAGGATACTTTTCTCTATTTAATCTAACATGAGAAAGATACTAATATTCGGCAACTCTGGAGCGGGAAAAACCACCTTAGCCTTAAAATTGCAGGTTGAGTTCAGCTTACCCATATTAGATCTAGATACTATTACTTGGATACCCGATTTACCAGGAGTAAGACGGGAAGATGCGGAAAGCGAGAGATTATTAATCGACTTTATTCAAAAAAATCCTGAATGGATAATTGAAGGATGCTACGGTAGTTTGATTGAGACAGCCGCCAACTATTCATCAGAGATGATATTTTTGAATCCTGGAGTTGAAAAATGCCTAGAAAACAATAAGAGAAGACCATGGGAGCCTCATAAGTATAAGACTCCCAAAGAACAAGAAGCGAATTTTGAATTTCTACAAACCTGGATTAAAGAGTACTATTCACGTGATGATGAATATTCCTTTAGGTGCCATGATAGATTATTCAAAAGGTTTAGCGGCAATAAAAGAGAAATCAATTAATCATGCGTTCGCGTAGCCTCGGCTTTGCCGAATCCCATTCTCTAATGCTAGGATTGTCCAACACCCTTTTTAGGATTTTATCACTCCCTCTAATTATTAAAATTAGAGGGAGTAGACAGTAGACAGAATTGCTGAAGTCATCATAATAATCCAGAATTAATGGGCAGCGCTCCATCGCTACTCCCTACTTCCTACTCCCTACTCCCTACTCGTGCTTAACCTAGGACAAAAGTACCTCACCGAATTTATAAATGCTATTAGTGGTAAATAGTTTGGTTTAACTCAAGCACTTGTCCGACATCCTTTGATTAGAGAATCTAACTTTTGTTGTGCAGCATAACGATTCAAATAAGCCGGATCATTAATATTTTTATTGCTGCCATAGTAGTTAGGTAATGACTGAATTTTGGAAGCTTGATTTTGATAAGATTGGCCGAGTAATCTATCAGTTAAAATAAGAGAAATAGCTTTATAAAAACGGGAAGCAAAATCTGTATTTTGCTGTAGCTTTTCCTGCAATTGCTGCCGACAAATTGACCAAACTACTGAGTCATTTACAGCCGTAACAGTAGCGGCAGGTAAACTTCGTGTTAGAAAAGACATTTCTCCCACTACTTCACCTCCCGATAATTCAGCAATATCTCTGCCCTCAACTGAAACTGTAAACTGTCCATCCAACACTATATACAGTGCATCAATCTCTTTCCCTTCTTCTATAAGCGTAGTATCGGCAATAATTTCTTTCTTGCTTCCTGTAGCAATCATCCATTCCACATCCCTATCACTCAATTCCTCTATCATCAAAAGTGTTTTTTTGATACCCTGCTTCCAGAGAGCTTCTACATTATGTAATTTTTCTATAGGAAGCAAGAATTCCTTATAATCATCAAAAAAAATTGCCCCTTGAGCCTTGAGAGCAGATATAATATCCTCAGTAAGCCCTAAATTATTACCAAATTTAGCGTTGTCTAAAATAGCATTACTAAAGTCAGCACCGGTTAGATTAGCATTTCTAAGATCAGCACCGCTCAGATTGGCATTCCTAAAAATCGTTCCCCTTAAATCGGCATTCCTTAGATTCACGTTTTCTAAGTTAACCCCGCTTAAGTCAACTCTAGCCAAGTCCTCAGAAAGATTTAGGTCAGCTATCTCCGACAGTTTAGAAAAATTAGTAGTGTTAGCGCTTTCAACACTTTTGATTAATTCTTCCAACTCTTGGTTAAATTGTTCGTTATTTACCGGTTTTAATTGTTCGTTAGTCATACTTGAGTACCACTTTACTTAAATAAGGTTTTAATTGGTGCTTTAGAAGCAGTAAGGCAATCTTTCTATCTAAGACTACATCTTTTTCCCGACTAATTTCGGAAGACCACAACCCTTCAGCTCCAGTCAGATGAACATCTGGCTTAAAAACTTCAAAGGTAGCTTCTATGTAGCACGGCTTTGCCATTACATCTATTGTTCCCAGCTCGACTTCCTTGAGTAATCCTTTAAACACGGGTTGACCCGTTTTTACCTCAAAAACCCAAGCCGGAGTTTCCTCTGACCCCTTCGTTGTGATCTGAGGGTCAATGAACTGAAACTCATCGGTTGTGCCTCCTGTATTTTTTTGACCATGGTTAGCTTTAACTCCAGGTTGATTTTTATCCCAACAAGCCTCCACTTTACTGTGATTTTCCTTACTCTCTTGCTGCTTCCTCTCTTTCTCAACATCAGGGTCAAATGAGCCACTGAAGTTACGGGCTTCCAAAGGGATCTTGCCATTTTTCAGCCTTAGCCTGAGTTCTCCACCTTTGAGTCCGAACCTAACTCGACCCAATGGCGTCTGCACCCACTGTTCATTAAATTGTATAGTCAGGTATAGCTTCAATTGCTCTATCTTGCGAGATGAAAAAATCCCTGTCGAGACTGGCTCAACTTTAAGCTCCATCGTCAGACAATCTGGAAATTTATTTTGCTTATTTTCCTCTTGTGGGATAAGCGGTGTCGATTTTATTTTGGACATGCTAAATTAGGATACAGAGGTTCACAGTTTACTCGCGAGGCAACCCTAAGGCTTATAGGCAAACGAGTTCATATTCACGTTTGCAAAGAATTGCTTCTAGGTTACTGATGACAGCGACCTCTGCTCGAATTGTTTGAGCAGAAATGCACGTAAAATCTAGTTAAACGTGAAATACACGGCATAATGAGCATCTCACGTTTAGCTGAAGACACCGATACAGCTTTACTGAAATGATCTGAACTGATCTATTAGTTCAAGTCCAGTTAATCACTTACAAAATAGTCTCTAGATTTTTGGGTAAGCGTAATCGGTAATGGGTAATCGTAAACTACCAATTACCAATTCCAAATCACCAATTCCAAATCACCAATTCCAAATTACATGATTTCGGATATGATAATTAGTCAATCAGAGATTGATATTATATTTCTTGACTAAGATATTTAATTAGTCAGAGACGCGCTACCCTGATCTGATAATTATGAGGGTATAATAAGATGCTTTGCCCTGAGATGATAAATTCTAAGACTTGGCTGACTAATCTTATAACTTTCACTAATAATCATTATTATCGATATAGTTAGATAAAGGTGTGATATCAATCACATCAACCGGTGAAGTTAATTACTGTATTCGGTGACTGGATTCACAGACTCGATTCAGTGACTGGATGGAGTTATTGAAATCAGCGTCTTCTCAAGCCCTAGGCGGGATTCCTCCGAAGGGGATGGTATGCGATCGCATCACCAGCAGTTGAGCTGGCTTGTCACCCCCTCATACCGAGTTGCATTCAAAGAGAGTAGATTGGTTGGATAGGGAGATGGGGAGATGGGGAGATGGGGAGATGGGCGGAAGAGAAAGTTGTACGTTTGACCGCAACTTGGTATCAACCACAAATGAAATGGGCAAGATGCCCGTTCTACAAAACTATTCAAATCATTCCATTATTAAGCAAGGCCAAAAAAAGGAGCCGATTGCGTCGGCTCCCAACTTATCTCAAGTCTGGTTAATCACTTACTAAATAGTCCCTAGTCGTCAGCTTTCAGCTTTCAGCTTAAGCGCTACGCGCACGCTACTTGAGGTGCTTTCAGTTATCAGCTATCAGCTTAAGCGCTACGCGCACGCTACTTGAGGTGCTATCAGCTATCAGCTATCAGCTATCAGCTTTGGGCCACGCTACGCGGATGGCCACGCTACGGGAATGGCTGAGGGCTGTTCGCGCAGCGTGAGCTAAAAGCTCAGGGCTGAGGGCTGTTCGCGCAGCGTGAGCTAAAAGCTCAGGGCTGATAGCTTATCGTCAACCAGACATGATAGTAGATATTACTTGATGCTAACTTTAGCACCAGCATCTTCCAGTTGCTTCTTAGCGTCCTCAGCAGCATCTTTAGCAATGGCCTCTTTAATCGCTTTAGGAGCAGATTCCACCAACTCTTTGGCTTCTTTGAGACCCAAACCAGTGATGGTACGTACCACCTTAAGTACAGCAATCTTCTTATCAGAGGGGAACTCTTCTAGAACCACATCAAATTCAGTTTTCTCCTCCTCTGGCTCAGCCTCAGCAGCTGGAGCACCAGGCATAGCACCAGGCATCATCATCATACCGCCAGCAGGAGCAGCAGCGCTGACACCAAAAGCCTCTTCGATCTGCTTAACCAGCTCAGAAGCTTCTAGCAGAGTCAGAGATTTTAATTTTTCGAGAATTTCATCAGTTGTAGCAGACATTGATATAACTCCTTTTAGGTGAATTGTTTAATGTATTGAGTGTTGTACTTGAGTGTTGTACAAATCTCCGAAAGGGGGAAAACCGAGTACTAGCTGTTGCCTTCTTCCTTGGCAGCAATCCCTTGGATGCATCGACCCAAAGAAGCTGGCACCTCGTTAATACTGCGACCCAAGGAGGCTGGTACCTCATTAATCCCGACAGCAAGTTTGCTAGCAATAGAATTAATCGCTCCAGCAACTTGCGCGATCAGTTCCTCCTTAGAAGGCAAGTCGGCAATTGCCTTAACTTGCTCTTCATTCAAGGCTTGACCTTGCATCACGCCGCCGCGAAATTCAGTCTTCTTGGCGGCTTTCTTAAACTCCTGGTAGGCTCTGATGGCACTACCAACATCGTCTTTGACCAGGAGAAAGGCTGAAGTACCACTCAGGAATTCTGTCATCGGCTGCCAGTTTTCGTCTTCTTGCACCGCAAGCCGCATGAAGGTGTTTTTGGTCACCTTGCAAATGGTGCCAGTGGGACGCAGACGATTCCGTAAATCGGTAATTTCAGCAACCGACAGCCCCTGGTAATCAATCACTACAGCCAATTGAGACTCACTCAAGGTTTGCTTGAGCTCCGCCACAATTGTCTTTTTTTCGTCAAGTGTTCTACCCATTTTGTTAAGTGTTAATTGGTTAATTGTTAATTGAAAATAAATAAAAATAAATAAAAATAAATATTATTTATTTTCAATTGACTCTCAACCAAGAATGATAAGTATTGAACGGTCGATCGCCTTTGGCGGAAGCTTCGCTTCATCGCGTAGCGTGTGCGTAGCACATAGATCTGACTGATAACAAATAACCAAACTAAAACCCCGGAGACTTAGCCGGGGTTAAGGGTTGTATCATTACCGCGTTCGCGTAGCGTGTGCGTAGCACAATCGCACTCACTGTAGGATCAGTGCCTGGGCAGATGATACATAGTACTTTAACCTCGGCAGGATATTAAGCTAGTTACTCCTGCTGTCTTCAGCGCAAGCCTTCTTCAATTGTCTAGTTTGTCTAGCCGAATTTTAGGATGATTTCTAATCTACGTTTTAAGCAGCATCCTCAAGCTTGAGTTCGCGCAGGATAGCGATATCCACTTCAATCGATGGACCCATGCTAGCAGACACATATAAAGTGCGCCAATAGCGACCTTTCGCGCCAGATGGACGATTGCGGTCGATAGTTTCCTGCAAAGCCTTCAGATTCACCAGTAAGTCTTCGGGGCTAAAGGATGCCTTACCAAACATAACATGAACAATGCCAGTACGGTCAGCCCTAAATTCTAGTTTACCAGCTTTGAATTCTTGAATTGCCTGAGCTATGTCATTAGTAACTGTACCACCTTTAGGAGAAGGCATCAAGCCCCGTGGTCCGAGGAGGCGACCCAATCTCGCTACTTTGGGCATCATGTCCGGCGTAGCAATGAGCCGGTCAAAATCCATCATCCCGTTTTGAATTTCTGCAATTAACTCCTCAGAACCGGCAATGTCTGCCCCTGCATTACTAGCTTCCGAGACTTTTTCACCCCGAGCAATCACTGCTACTCGTATCGTCTGACCTGTTCCCTTCGGTAAAGCCACTGTAGTGCGCAGTTGCTGGTCAGTATACTTTGGGTCAATTCCTAAGCGAATATGGGCTTCAGCCGATTCCGGAAATTTGGCCGTGGCTGTTTCTTTGAGGAGTTTGAGAGCTTCTATGGGTTCGTAAGGTCGCTCTTCAACCTTCTTTTTTAGTTCTTGTAATCGACGCGATGGTTTCTTGGGCATCTGTATCTCCTGGGGTACTTAGCGAAGTAAAACTCCTCCCCCTCTATGGTTTACGTTAATACATTGGAGTTGAAAGTTGAAAGTTGAAAGTTGAAAGTTGAAAGTTGAAAGTTGCAGGTTACAGCCGATACTTTTTAGCTACCAAAATCTACTTTGCCGATTTTAGCCCACTAATGCAAGCTGCTTAAGCAGCCAGGGGGTATCTCCCAAGGCCAAGATAGGTTTTGTTCCGCTCTTGGCGCAATTATCTG
>NZ_JAAHFV010000639.1:0-1667 GCF_010672755.1 Moorena sp. SIO1F2 | reverse complement strand
CCTGACTGCCGGACACAAGTGCCTCAAAGCCTGATTATGCCTGGGTGATGGGATGCAGGTTTTGAGGGGAAGGTCTCAGACAACTGGTAGAAAAGAGCGATTGACCTTTGCTCACGCTACGGGAAGGCCAGACTCGATCAAAAAGGGTAGAGGGATATGCGAGGCGCTTGGTCACTACACAACCAGCCCATCGGAGCATGTCCAACTCTACCCAAATTCATGATCAACTGTTAGACTTTCTGTGTCAATACAGCAGCTACCCTCGATCTGCGCCATCTAAAAACCTTAGCCTGGATGGTGAGTGCCTTAATTAGCAGTGGTAAGCTTTGCCTTAGTGCCATAGAACCTTATGTCTGATGCCTCGCCAAACAAGCCCAAAGCTTTGAACGTCGGTGGCACCGCTTTGTGAGCAATCGACTCATTGGTGTGAAGGGGCTATATATTCCCTTGGTGCTAAAGGCAATTGAAGAATTGGCAGTCTCATCGTCTGTACCTTGCACTCGATACCACAGTGCTTTGGAATCGCTACTGTATGATTCATCTATCACTGGTGTGTTGTGGTCGTGCCGTGCCATTTCGCATGGCTTGTGTTTGAAGTTACCGTAAGACAGTTGAGCCTTATTTCATATAACTTAAACTTATAACTCACAGACTGTCGCTTATAAAGGCTCAACTGTCTAAGGTTTCGTCTCCAAGGAGCATAGCAGTGCCACGGTGGCTTTCGAAGAATATCAACCATTGTTACGCCAAGCCCGGTGGATATTGCGTCAACATGCCGATGTGATGCTCAAAGCCGACCGAGGTTTCGCCAACCATGCTTTGATGAACTGGTTACTTTGGAGCAATTGGCACTATTGTCTACGGCTGCCCTGTGATGTCAATTTGCTTCGGTCCGCGTCGCTATCCGATTGAAGTCAGTTATCTGTGGCCACAAAAGGGAGAAGCAGTGTTCTATCACCATGTGGGTTTATGGCAAGATGGAAAACACCGCTCTTGAAGTTACCGTAAGATAGTTGAGCCTTTATAGTTAGTAGGTTATGCGTATGCATGTTTAAGTTTTTTGTAATAAGGCTCAACTATCTAAGGTTTCGTCTCTCATCTGGTGTTAGCCAACGTCAAAGGGGTCAAAGAGCCTTGGGCGGTCATCACCGATGAAACCCCCACCTTAAAAACTCTGTGGCAATACGGTTTGAGGTTCCGGGTCGAGGAATTATTTAAGCGACAGTAAGTCGGGAGCCAAAGAAGCTCGAAGACTCCCGCATCCGCAATGGCGAGCTCTCGAACGGCTCTACGAGCGTGGCTGCGGTGGCACTACTGTACGGCACGACTCAAGGCATGGCTGTTCAACTACTTTGTCTGCGACGGCAGGTCGTTCGCGTAGCGTGACCAAAGGTCAATCCTCATTGGCATGCATGGTCTGAGCTACCTGAAAATTGGTCTGCGCTGGCTAACGGGAGTCCTCCACAAAAGTCGTCAACTTTTAACACCCGTCCCCTTGCTACCCAAAGACCCGCAACCGTGCTTTGCGCCGCTCTTAAAGCTCGTCAGGATTTTTACGAACGCGATAGCGTGACTGCATGTCAATCGCATCTGGTTCTCACGGATTCAGTCGTTACAGTGTCGAGCCTGATACGTCTTGGTTTCACACAGATGTGTCAGGCAGCCAG
>NZ_JAAHFV010000638.1:0-1679 GCF_010672755.1 Moorena sp. SIO1F2 | reverse complement strand
GTTCCCTGTTCCCTGTTCCCTGTTCCCTGTTCCCTGTTCCCTGTTCCCTGTTCCCTGTTCCCTGTTCCCTGTTCCCTGTTCCCTGTTCCCTGTTCCCTGTTCCCTGTTCCCTGTTCCCTGTTCCCTGGACTAATCGATTAACGATTAGAGAACCTTGTGAGTGTACTCGTGCTGTTTGACATTATCTTCCTTAGTAACAACTCGCTGCATATTTAGCAACCGCTTGCGTTCTGTGGAAAAGTTGAAGTTATCAAACGTTGTGCCGAGGGGAATATGAGCGATCGCTTCTGGACAACTCTTATAAGTGCGTGCAGCGGCGAGAGCTCGGTTAGTAAAATCATCGCAAAACTGAGCATCTTCTGGGAACTCAGCGGGTTTGAGAAGGCTATCCCCTGAGATTACTTTACCTAGAGTCGTACCACAAGCCACTGAGTAAGATGTAGGAACGCTTTTAAGCAATGCTTCTAGGGAGGCTGAGGGGATGGGTTCAATAATTTGAACTTGATGAACTTCCCCCTCTTCTTTGATAAAGCAGGTGGCTAAGCCCACCACCAGGTAGTTATCGGTAGATAAATCGGGAGCATTAGCTAAGGGAGTTACAGCGGTCATAAGACGATTTCAGTAAACGATTTGAAACCAAGATATATCACGCGCCAAGATATATCAAATCAATAGCTTTGGTGGCATTCTATCAGCAGAGCAGGTCAGCTGATACCGATTAATCCAACAGCCGGTCACCTAACTCTTTTCTAAGTCTTTTATTAGAGTGATGGCTTTTTGGGATTAAAGCAACCGTAATATTACCCAACCAGGAACCATATTTGACTGGAGGTGGATGACGTATAACGGATTGAGCTGTTATTTGTAGATTTAAGGATGGCTGGGGTAAACAACCTGGAAGCGTTATGATTAGGTTTCAAAAAGCAAAAGCAGCTTTTGGCTACCTGCCATTATGTGTTTTTGTTTATACCGTTGATGATATGGCGTTGGAAAATATATAGTAAAGTATAATGCTACGTGAACATCATGACATAACACTACTAAAGTTGCGCCAGCAAGTTGGCTTAACTCAGCGAGAACTTGCTGAGGCTCTTGGAGTAACCCAAAAAACCATTTCCATTTGGGAAAGGGGTAAAATGCAGCCTAAGCTCTCCTTTTGGCAGACTAAGTTAATGATGGAAAAGCTCAACTGCACCCTTGATCAGCTAATCATTGCCACTGAGCTGAAACACCAGAATGAAAATGAAATTAAATCACCCCCAGTGGTACCACATAATCCCAGATTTTTCTAAAACTCAAGGGTGGAATCTTGGCCTTTGGCTAGGTCTGAATGATGTACCTTGGGGGGCTGACTGCATATAATGGGTTGACTAGCGTCAGCACTAGGGCGCTAGTCGTTTGAATCTATGAGGATTAGCACAATGCTGGTGCCCTTTGGACAATCGTCCTTTGGAATATAGCTGAGTAAAAACCATGTCGTTACCAAAACTGTTACGAGCACTATGCCCAAGGTTAGCGTACTCTACGATCAAATGTAGTTAATGCTCCTTAGACCAGTCTAAAAGCTGTGGAACTCTTAGTCCCATGGCTTTTTGTTTGTTCTCAACTACAAAACCCCCTTAGAGCTTGGAATCATCCCTGCACGACGAGGATCAATTTCCACAGCCATGCGCATTGCA
>NZ_JAAHFV010000637.1:0-1697 GCF_010672755.1 Moorena sp. SIO1F2 | reverse complement strand
TGGCGAAGGTCGGGTGGCGGAGCAGGGCGTCGAAGTGGGTGATGGCCTGACCTTCGGCCCGGCACCCCGAGCGATGGTCGGCCAAGACCGGCCATCCGAGTTTGCGGGCGACGGCCAGCACGGCCTGAGGGTCATCGGTCTCGGCTCCGGCCACGATATACTCCCTACTCCCTACTCCCTACTCCCTACTCCCTACTCCCTACTCCCTACTCCCTACTCCCTGCTCCCTGCTATAACCCTCAACAACTGTGCCTTTCCCCAAACTATTCCAAAAGCTCCAACACAGCTTTCGGTGAAAGTTTATCCTTAAACCAAACAACTTGAGCTGGTAAATTCTTCACCGTAACCCCAGCTTTCTCCAAATTTAACCGTTCCGAAATCGCCAGAATCAAATTCTCACATTCCGCCTTGCGCACCTGAGCGAATTTCTTCCTTAAATACTCTGGACGCCAGTAACCAATAATTTCTAATAGGAAATTTCGCCCATCAGGATGAACAATCCGAAAGTCGGGCACCATCACACTACCAGGAATAGGAATTAAATCCACTTCTCGCTCTAAGACCCACTCAGTTTTCTGAGATTCCCAACGCTTAGCAAAGGAAGCTTCTAACATACTGTCGTAGGGTTTACCAGGGGGATAGTGAGTCACCAAGCCACAGCGGTCATTAAGGCTAAAATGCCCCGTCTTGATCGTACCGCTGTAAGGGTCACGGCTTTGTAAGGTAGCCTTGAGACTCCATTTAGTAACGTGTAGTAAGGCTGGAATCAGTTTTGCGATCGCTAAACCATAGCGAGTACTCGGCTTAAATAAACTAGTCGGTCCATCAATAGTAATCGTGAAGCCATGATCCGCATCCCCTTCAATGTAGGTCATCAGCTGAAACAACTTCAAATAGCGGATTAATAGCTTATACTCCCCTGGAACATTCCGGTGAGCATTCAGAGTCATCTCAGATGCCCGATAAAAAATACCCTGAACTTGAGATAAATTATAGCGATGTAGTAATGCTTCTGGTGCTGGGTGATCGAACTGAGTCAGAATACGATTTTCGTGTAAATCCGCATAAAGTCCTTTAGAAATTTGCTCAGGCAACACTTCCTGGTTTAATTCCTTAGATAAAGCAGTGCTCACGCTTTCTAGAGTCTCCTGAGTTGCCTGACGACTAGGAACAGATTGAGCCGCCAGAGCAAAGACTCGTTGACGGAGTTCCTTAGGGTCTATGGGGCTAACAACTTCAAAGGTACTGAAGCTCGTTTTAAGAATATGGGCTAAACCTCGTTTAACCCGGTAGTCAGGGCTATCTCCTTCCCAATCAGACAACTTACGGTCTAGTTCCCCTTGGGTACTACCAGTAGCCTCAATAAAGCAGCAAATTAACTCAGCTGCCATAGCACAGGTCTGATTGTTAATCAGCAACCGTTTGGGAATGATTTCTTCGCCATTTTGTCTACTAATTAGCAAATCAGTCGGTAGCATTAATAATTAATAAGTCGTTTTTTTCTTTCTTTGCTGTGATATCTTGCTTTTATTGGCGGTGTCATGATAATAATAAACGGGTAAAGACACTGCCAGCTTACCTGGTACAGAGAATAAACAGAGAGTAAATGTTCAAGGAGGTTTTTAGTAAACTATTATACCAAAATTTATTCTTTACTCGAAATACTTCCTTTGACCCTAACCTTAACGGTTAGGGTC
>NZ_JAAHFV010000636.1:0-1710 GCF_010672755.1 Moorena sp. SIO1F2 | reverse complement strand
TTCCCTTCTATTTTCCCCACCCCCTACCCCCCACACCCCATACCCTGTCTAGTTTTTAGCCTTGTTGTCACCCCCTGAGTTCATCGATAAACCCAGAACAGCTAAAGCTAATCCCCAAATTGGGATTTTATAATCGGTGACAATTTCTAACACTCCATTTAATCCTTTCAAAGGTTTAATATGAGGATGATTTTTGTTTTTTTGAACCCGATAGAGAATGTAACCAACTTCATCGATGACATCTTCAGGAAACCCTAACAGTTCCTTTTTTGAAGGTCCCACCCAAATAAGATTTTTCAGTAATTCATCTCCCATGTTGACATTTGGCATCTAGATCGTAAAGTTGCTCTTGTTGACTTTTTTGTGGGTAAACCCTATTGGCAGAGACGATTCTGGCATTAGCTTGATCTCCCTTAAGCAAAAGAAATTGACAGAACACTTTTCCCTATAGTACCTAGCAACATTCATGAGCGACTGCATCAACAAAGAATCAACTATTATTACTACTCCCTACTCCCTACTCCCTACTCCCTACTCCCTACTCCCCACTCCCTCCAAGCGCAGAAAATGCATATTTCCCCCTTCATCCCCTGCGACAATGGTTACATCATCCGGTGCAACGGCACAACAGTTGATAGCACTTTCTCCAGTAAACGTAGCAATAACTTCCCTAGTCTCGAAATCCCACACTTGGAGTGTTTTATCGGACGATGCAGAAATCACTAGCTTACCGTTGGATGTTACCTTGACCCGATTTATCGTATCCGTATGACCTGTAAAGGTAAAGATTTCCTCTCGCTTTTCCAAATCCCAAATTTTGATAGTATTATCCTTGGAGCCAGACACGACGTACTTACCATCAGGGGTTACGGCGAGAGTATTGACTGAATCGATATGACCTATCAGGGTGAAACATTCCTTTCTAGTTTCTAGATTCCAAAGTTTGATAGTTTTATCCTTGGAGCCAGAAACCAAATACTTACCATCTGAGGTGATAGCTAAACTAGTTATCTCCAGGTTATGACCTTTGAGGACAAAACGTAATTTTTTGGTTTCGAGATGCCACACTTTAATAGTGCTGTTAGTTGAACCAGAAATTACATAGTTGCCATCTGGCGTGATTGATAGAGTTGTTGCGGAATCATAAAATATGAAGGTTATTATAGAATACAATAGTTGATCAAGTAAATATAATGAAATTAACAATGAAAAAAGTAATAAAAGTATAATCCAATCTGAAAATAAAGATGGAATATATAAAAAGAAAGATATAATACTTAATAGGTAAATAACAAATATCAATAAAATTAAATAAATATAGCAATATTGAGCTATTGATAAAAAATCGCAAATTCTCTTTATTTCGGTGTAATTCCAAACAGTAAAAAAATGATAAGATAACGGAATTTTATTAGTTATACAAAGCAAAAAGTTATTGGGTGGAATCCCTAATTCAATAATTTTATTGCTTTCATAAGCTTGACTTAAGTCAATTGTTATATCCGAATATTTGCTATATTTTGATAAGTTTATTTTTTGTTTAGATATTTTTTTGTAAAACTCTTTTGGTAGATTATTTATATTATTTTCAGAAATATTTAAAAAATTGAATAGTTGTCGCCGAGCTGTTAGTATATTAGTTAATGCAATTAATATACTAAATTCTGGATATTTAGTCAGTATAATAATAAAAATACTCACAAGTAATAA
>NZ_JAAHFV010000635.1:0-1714 GCF_010672755.1 Moorena sp. SIO1F2 | reverse complement strand
TTCCCTACTCCCTACTCCCTACTCCCTACTCCCTACTCCCTACTCCCTACTCCCTACTCCCTACTTAGGTCCGTAGTAAAAAGCAATCTCTTTGTCTTTAAGAGGGGTAAAATCAGCATCGAGCAGCATTTGATTGAGTTCTGCTTGAGGGATATGCTTCGCTCCAATCCGCACAATTCTCGATCTCATGGTATTGCTAACACCGCTCCGTTGCCGTTGAGCTTCCAACCCCATCACTTGAGTGTAAAGGTCTAACTTAGCTTTGGGGATTGGGGAGCCATCTAAATCAATTCCCTTTGCGATCGCGTCATCAACCGCATCAGCACCTGTAGTGTTCTTAGTCTGGGAATTAGTTTCGGTAGACATGGTAAGCTCATATTTATACATACGACAGTATTTTACAAGGTGTCGGTTTCCTTAACAAAGAGTGAAATTAGATTCAAAAGTCCCTCTTATTAAGGGCAGGGCGATTTCATTCTGGCAAAAACATAGATGGGTACCCACCCCTAACCTCCAGGAGGCAGGGCTGTTTCATTCTTGCCAAAAATAGTTTGAATGGCAATTGCTATATTCCCTGCCTCCCTTAATAATTCCTGTTCCATAAAAAACCATAATTGTGTACTTAATAAAATCGCACGCTATATGTTCTCCCGCAATCTCGCCTTTATCATCGGCATCAACAACTACCAAAACGGCATTTCTCCCCTGAACACCGCCGTAAACGATGCCAAAAAACTAGGCGTTGCTGATTATGGGTATGGTTTCGCCCCCCTAGCCCCCCAATTCTGGTAGGGCTGTTTCATTCTCTAGAAAATAGATGGGGAGATGGGGAGATGGGGAGATGGGGAGAAAAGGAGCGCGAATAGTCGGAATTTTGGCCAAATTTATCTAACCCTCCTCGAAGGCCGAATCACGAATTGTTAGTCATTGGAGTTGCTTCCTCCCAACTAATTTGTCAGATTTTAATGACTAAATTGGCGGATTTTTCGGGAAATTTTAGTTTATTTCCCTATCCCCCTATCCCCCTATCCCCCTATCTCCAATAATCGTTAACTTATTAAAGTTTGAAACAGCCCTGCCCCAATTCTGGGGGGAACAAAACTCTCTTGCGTCCCCCAAAGTTGGGGGATTTAGGGGGCTTTAATAAAACCAGATAATCGCGCATTCATTCCTTAATTCAGCAAGGCCCATATTTGACCAAGAACTGTTTCTAGTGTTAAAAAATTTTATCTTCTGCAACTACTTCTTTACATCGTCAAAGAGATGGCGATCGCTCACATTAGAGTTATTCTTCAGATAGTCACAAACGCGATTACCCCTTTTTCATCCTGAGTGATTCATCGCCTTAACTGCTCGTCTCAAACAGACAAGCACTCTGTGGATAAAAGTCTTGTCTTCTAATTCGTGATCGTCTTGAATACCTAGTTAGTGTTCTGCTAATTGATCAAAGAGCTTTCAAAACGAGCATCAAATTTCTCTAAAAGCTTGTTCATTGGGTATGTTGAGATATCATTTGTATCCTGCCCTTCCTGATTGCATTTGCCTCGGTGTGCTAGCTTATCTAGTTGATCAGGTTTGTCACTGTAATCTTTCCAATACCCTCCTAATCCAACAATAATGACTTTCCCACCGTTCGATACAAACTGCTCAATTGTCTTTATTTCATCATTTTCCAGATTGCCCCATGCATTTCCAATGATGATAATATTGGCGC
>NZ_JAAHFV010000634.1:0-1738 GCF_010672755.1 Moorena sp. SIO1F2 | reverse complement strand
AGAAACGGTCGAGTAACGCTGAAGAGTAGTTAAAGCTACTAATTAACGCTACTAATTAACGCTACTAGTAGTTAAAGCTACTAACTAAAGCTACTAATTAACGCTACTAATTAACGCTACTAGTAGTAAAAGCTACTAGTTAACGCTACTAGCTAACGCTAATCATTAAATTAGCGCTAGTCATAGCCATGTTATAGCTACGTCATAGTAATTAAATAGAACGAGAGGAAACACGAAATCATGGCAATCAATACATTGCTACATCGCATGAAAACCAAAGCTGTAGGCTTAATTGCCTTAGGTTTAGCGATTTGCGTCACTGTTGTAGCTTGTGGCGGCGGTTCCAGTCAGCAAGCTGGAGGTGTTGCTCCAGAATTAGTTGTGGATTATATCCATACCGTGCTGTTAGCAGACCGCACCGCTTACACCAAGCACGTCATTAACCGCTTGAAGAAATTAGAAGGCAAAGACAAGCCAAAGGGAGTAGTTGATGCTGAAGCCACTGAAGGTTGGCAACAAACTGGTGGTATTCCGCTACCAGCTCAGATGTTCCGTCTAGGAGCAGAGATTGCTGCTGACAACGGAGAGTTTACCTACGGCTTAATTTCCCCTTGGAATATCAACGATAACCAAGCGCCAAAATCTGAATTTGAAAAGAAAGCGATGGCAGAAGTGGTTGAAACCGGTGAGCCTTACAAAGACTATCAAGAAATTGCCGGTACAACCTATTATTCTGCCGTCTACCCTGATAAAGCTGTCGCTGAAGCCTGTATCACTTGCCACAACACCCATCCTGTACACAAAGAGCGCTATCCCGACAAAGTCTTTGAGATGGGCGAAGTCATGGGTGGCATCATCATTAATCTGCCTCTAAAAGGCACCTAATTTTTAGGGTAAATGTGTGAGCTATCAGCTATCAGCTATCAGCTATCAGCTATCAGCTATCAGCTATCAGCTATCAGCTATTAGCTATCAGCTATCAGCTATCAGCTTATGCCCTACGCCCACGCTACGCGAACAGCTATCAGCTATCAGGCATGACTGACTGCTGACTGCTGACTGCTGACTGCTGACTGCTGACTGCTGACTGCTGACTGCTGACTGCTGAAAAAATAGGTTTAACCGAAAAGCCACTATGTTATGAAGCCCAAATTTTCTACCTTAATCATCCTCACCTTCATCTGTGTGGTAATTCTGACTCCCTTTGCCCTCAGTCCCCTTTATCTACCGATGCTGCGGGACAATTATTTTAAATGGTATCAGCTTTTACAAGGGGAACTTTATAAGCAAATTACCGGCTATCTATCCCTAGCCTTTGTATTGTTTGAGATGGTACTAACGGCTAGAAAGCGTAGTAGTGGCTGGATGATTAAGTTTACTATTCCTGGTTCCATACAGCTGTGGCGGAGTTTACATATCTTTTTGGGAGTCGCCCTTTTAGGGACAACATTAATTCATACCATTGGCGCGACGGGTAAGAATTTTAATTCTATATTCCTGTGGGTATTTTTTGGTGTAATCCTATCGGCTCTAGTAGGTGTTGTGGCGGAAACCGGGGTGCTAGAATCTCCTAGAAAATATTTTGGTTGGGTGCCAGCAAAGGATGGCATTGGCAGTATTCTACCGGGTATATCTAAAGGCCCCCTAATTCGTAATCTACGCTCTATCTGGCTATCCACCCATATATTCCTAGTCAGTGTATTCTTTGTGATGCTAGTATTTCACATATTTCTGGTCA
>NZ_JAAHFV010000633.1:0-1743 GCF_010672755.1 Moorena sp. SIO1F2 | reverse complement strand
TAAATTTTCTTATACTCCACACCCCACACCCCACACCCCAAACCCCACACCTGAGGTCTTTGTTAAAAACCTACCCTTATCAGCTACTCCCTACTCCCTACTCCCTACTCCCTACTCCCTACTCCCTACTCCCTATTCCCTTTGCTGATGAAATCTCAGATACGTGACTTAAAACAACTTTATGAAACTGAGTACGATCAGTGGTTAACTGAAACAGTTAAGCTACTGAAAAATCGTCAATTAGAAGAATTAGATTATGACAACTTAATCGAGGAATTAGAAGCCTTGGGACGCAGCGAACGAAATGCTGTTAAAAGTTTACTATTACAGATAATTATTCATCTACTGTTGTACCAATTTTGGGAAGCAGAGAGGGGGAGAAATGCTAATCACTGGGCGGGGTAAATTATTACCTTTCGAGTTCAACTAGAGGATAAACTTACCACTAATTTACGAAATTACTTAGCTGATGAATTACCCAAAATATACCAAAACGCTTTATTGATTGTCCAGAAGAAAACTCAGCTTAAGTCTCTACCTGAACAATGTCCTTATTCCTTGGGAGAATTACTGGATAAGGATTGGTTTCCAAATTGATAAATAAATTAATATTATCCTTAGAACCCTAAAGAGCGATGAGCAATTCCCTACACGAGTCACACCCAATTGTTCTAAACTGTGGGTGTGACTCGTAGATGATGGATTTTATCTACTTCATCAAATATGTATCGAGTTCCGAATACTTAGAAAATAAGCCATCTATACTGGCTAGTTTAGCCTTATAAACAAGTGCTGTAGCAATAATCAAACGGTCAAATGGGTCTTTATGGACTGGAGATAAGTTGACCGCTTTGTAAGCGATTTGTGCAGTTATCGGAAACAATGTAATACCCGATGGCTCCAAAGCCTCTTGAAGCCAGCGTTCGGCAGTGCAGGGTAGTTGCAGCCGCCCCCGTTGTTTTGCTAAAGCAACTTCATAACAAGATACAGGTGAAACACCTACTACCTCAGAAGTTTCGAGAACGTCTCGCCAGTGAGCTGGAAATCGCTCGAACTCTTGATTAATAAACCATATCCAAATGTGGGTATCAAGGACGATTACTTGAGACATTCCCAATCTTGTTCCTCAACGACGGAAGTGACCAAATCCCCCAAAGTTCTACCTTTACCCGCAATCGACGCAGGGGGAGTCCGGCGCAATACTTTTGGTTCAGTATCGGAAAGAATCGTCACAATTACACGAGCTTTGGATACTTTGGGTGCATCTGTTAACCATTGAACTTGACCATTTTCGATAATGGCTTCATAGCTTTTAAGCATTGGTATTTCCTACTTTAAACGCTAATGTTGGATGGGAATACAAAGCATTTCTCCATCTCCAAAATTAGCATGAAAAATACTCGGGAGGAGCAATTGCAAGGATTGCCCAAACTATAGCGTTTTCTATTCTAATGAGGTACACAAGATTTTTTCCCTCTTCCCTAACTTCCCCTCCTGGGAGGGGTTAGGGGTGGGTTCCCTGTTCCCTGTTCCCTGCTCCGCTGTTCCCTGCTCCGCTGTTCCCTGCTCCGAAGTCCCTATTCCCTGTTCCCTAAAACCAAGGTACCCCATCGGGTACTGCTAAAGTCTGACTGAGGAGGCAGACTAGGAGTAGTAATTTTGAAGGGAGTATACCATTAGTGAGATTTCAGGCAACTTTCTGCGCAGCTACTGCATCATATACCATCAGGATTAGGAATAATA
>NZ_JAAHFV010000632.1:0-1773 GCF_010672755.1 Moorena sp. SIO1F2 | reverse complement strand
TGGTTTGAATTTACCGTAAGATAGTGGAGCCTTATTAAAAAATATTTAACCCTTTTCTGCATAACCTGCTAACTATAAAGGCTCCACTATCTAAGGTTTTGTCTCCGGGGGAAACCCCCAAGACCGCGCTGCATCGCTACTGATCAACTATCGAATTAGTCAGCAACTACTCGAAAGTAACTACATCCCAACTCATCCTTCATCCTGATATATACCCCTCCACAAAACAACTTTAACCCTTGATAGTCGCCAGGGCGACGCCCTGGCAATTTACTATCCTAGTCTAGGTATAAGTATCGAATCAAAAAAGTCGTAACCTGACCAGATTTTCCGGTAGGCTCGAAAGCGCTCCACTCGTCGGGATAGGCGTATTTAAGGGAATAGATAGCATTAATTGTTTTGCGAACTTGTTTAGGAGAACCGACCAAGATGTGCTTGACTTTTTTAGGTTTGCGACCTGGCTTTTCAGGGTTGGTATTTTCATCGGAGTTGGGTGGAAGGTTGTCATTCATCAGTAGTAATTCCTTAAAACTGCTTACATTATTAATATATACATAAATTAATTTACTGTCAAGGGGTTTAGGAATTTTTTTTTATTAATAAATTGAAAATGGCTATAATAATAAATAGGTCATAAATAATAGTAAATAACCAGTAATATATCTGATATTTTCTGTAGAGATGCTATAGCTTTTATCATTTATTACTCCTGCTGCTAAGCTCCCTGCTCCCTTAGTTAAAATACTATATATATTTTTTTGTTATAATAAGGTATAAAACCATGAGATTCATCAGTCCTAAAACTGACTTTGCTTTCAAGAAAATATTTGGTTCAGATCAGAGTAAGGATATTCTAATTTCTTTCCTCAATGCTATGATATACTCTGGTAATTACGTCATCCAGGATTTAGAAATTATTGATCCTTATAGCGCGGGGGATGTAGTAGATTTAAAAGACACTTATCTAGATGTTAAGGCAGTATTAGAGGATGGAACAACTGTTATCATTGAGATGCAACTCTGGAATGTGGAAGCTTTCAAGAAGCGAGTGGTTTATAACTTGTGCAAAACCTATGGAAATCAACTGCAATTGGGACAGGGATATTTCGATATAAATCCAGTCATTGCTTTAACTATCACGGATTTTAAGTTATTCCCTTCCAGCGATAAAGTAATTAGCTGTTTTTACTTTCAAGAGGAAGAAGACCACTTACCTTATCAGGAAAATGAATTAAAGCTGGTGTTTGTGGAACTTCCTAAATTTACTAAGCAACTGGAAGATTTAGAAAGTGTGATAGATAAGTGGATATATTTTATCAAAGAAGCGCCAAACTTAGAAATTATTCCTGACAACTTCAGGGAAATCCCACAGCTGGAAAAAGCCTTAACCATAGCGAATCAAGCGGGGTTGAGTGTGTCAGAAGTGGAAAAACTCCGCAAACAGGAGATGGTTTTGGAAGACGCGCGAGGTGCATTGAGTTTCGCGAAAAGGCAAGGACGAGAAGAAGGAGAAAGAAATTTACTATTGCGACAGCTTGAGAGCCGCTTTGGCAAACTAACGATTAATGGCTTGGCATTAATCGAAGCCTTGACCAACGAAGACCTAAACCGTTTATCAGAAGCCATCTGGGATTTTCAGACCAGTGAGGACTTACTCAACTGGCTGCAAGAGCACTCTAATTAAAAGTCTAAATTTTTAATAAAATTAATCCGATGGTGGGCAGTAGTTGATACCAATTAAAAAGCTGACAATCTCGAAGCTAAGCACTGCCA
>NZ_JAAHFV010000631.1:0-1773 GCF_010672755.1 Moorena sp. SIO1F2 | reverse complement strand
TATCAATTAACGTAGTAATTGCTTAAGTAAGAGGACTTATAAACTATGATTCAAGGAATCAAGAATCCAGCTATAGCAAAGGGAACAGGGAAAAAGAACAGGAAACAGGGAACAGGGAGTAGGGAGTAGGGATTAGGGAGTAGGGATTAGGGATTAGGGAATAAAAATAATCACAATTTGTACACGGATTGCTAGACTGAAATAAGTAATGATTTACCTCTTAACTATTCAAAAAATAACACCATCAAATAACCTATCGAATCTTCATAGTTTTAACCTGAAATTAAGTAATTAATATTTCAAATAACTCTTAGTAGTTAGTACTTAATTATTGTCTCGACTATCAGTTTAGATCTAACTCAGCTAAAATTTATCAAATTCAAGGCAAACTAACTAAAACTTTAACTATATCAAAATTAGATAAAAAAAAATCTGATGATAGAAAATTCGATAGTTTATCCCTTTATCTACAAGGGAAAAGGGAACAGGGAATAGCGATGCAGCGCGGTCTTGGGGGTTTCCCCCATGAGCGACTGCATCAAGACGGGAACAGGGAAAGAGAGGCAGGCGTGGTAGGGTTTAAAGTGTGGTAAATATGGTAAGTGTGGGGCGCGGGGAGCAACTGCCATCCTTTCCACGGGGCTTTAGTAGAGCGCCTGGCTTACCAGCAGGACGTCACTGGCTCGAATCAAGTACTGCCCATGTCTGTTGAATGCCAAGGTTATTGGTAGCAGTGTTGCTACCATTCTTGAGTAATTGGCAGCATATTCCACAAGAAGCACCGATTCCTAACGTAGTGAGTCATCGGTAGCTTCTTAGTGATGATGTTTACTTATGCTGTTTTATGGCTCCGAATGTACGGTGGTGGCTAACTTGGGCACCAGAGTTCCATAAGTAACTGAATTACGAACCTTCCTGCCAACCTTCAATAGCTGCCAACAAAACGTTCACCAAGGGATGATCTACCGCCTCTTTAAATGCCTCTGTTCCCCCCGTTTTTAGGACATTAATCATCCTTTGTTTTAGGGTGGGTTTATCTTCAATCTGATCCACCGCCTTAGCCACCACTGCCATTTTTTCAGCATTGCTTGAAGTGGGGTTAGTTTGGGACAGTTGCTCTAAAAGTTGTTGAATTTCTGCTGCTGCCTCAGTTAAATTATGGTCTTTGGAATAGTCGTTTAACGTACCACCGTACTGATCTCTATTAGCGAAGCCACCACCAAATTTGGCACCACGGAGGTCATTGTTAATTGGCTGCTCAGACATAGTGTTTCCCTCATTGTGATAATTTTCTGCATAAAAACTCGGACGCTGTAGCGCTGTTTCTACCTGTCTAATTAAAAGATTAATTAAATTATCTTTTTCTTGAATCAAACGTAGACAAGCATCTTGAGATAAAGAATTAAGTTCTTTGTTCGGTTGAAGGTTTTGCCTTTGCTTCCAGGTGCTACTCAGAGATTGCTTCCTCAACTTTGATTGCTCACTCCATGGAAGCAATTGGATAGTTTGCTTGATAGTTCTAAAGAATTCGACAATGGCTTCTTCTCTTTGATAGTTTGAAAGTCCAGAATACTCAAAACTTCTGGGAATTGAATAGGGAATAGTGTGATCTCTGAGAAACTGTTCAAAACTAGCAAAAGCAATGAGATGTTGTTCGTAGGAAAGACTCCTCCTTTTTTCTAAAAAGCGATCGCATAACTCAATTACTGCCTTATCCACTTTGTCTGGTAAATTTTGGACAAAGTACCTTGTAAATTCTTCGTCTGTCATCCA
>NZ_JAAHFV010000630.1:0-1773 GCF_010672755.1 Moorena sp. SIO1F2 | reverse complement strand
TAGTTGTTTGTCACGGTATCCCTAACGGTAAGCAAATCCTTAAAGATGGGGACATCATTAATATTGACGTAACACCAAAGCTGGATGGATATCACGGGGATACCTCTAGAACCTTTTTTGTTGGGACCCCCTCACCCCTAGCAAAAAAGCTGGTGGAAGTTACTGAAGAATGTATGATGCGGGGCATTGCTGAGGTCAAGCCAGGAGCAAGGGTTGGTGATATTGGTGCTGCTATCCAAGAGTATGCCGAGTCCAACGGCTTTTCCGTAGTGCGAGACTTTGTTGGACACGGGATTAGCAAAATTTTCCATACAGCTCCCCAAATTCCTCATTATGGCACCCGAGGGAAAGGAAAACGCCTCCGGGCTGGGATGGTTTTCACTATCGAGCCCATGATTAACGAAGGTACCCACGAAGTGGAGATATTAGCTGATAAGTGGACAGCTGTAACACGCGATCGCAAACTTTCTGCCCAATTTGAACACACTATAGTTGTCACCCCTGACGGTGTAGAGATTCTCACCTTGCCAGAACAAGAAATCCAGAGTAAATCTGCTTAAGTCTCAATGGACATTTACTGAAAATCGAGCTTAAACTGTGAGATATAAGCAATAAAAGCAGGCACACTATCTGGGTAACAATTCTTAAGAGTATTTCTAAAGAAAGTTAGCCTCCTGCTCAGGAAATTAGCAAGTGGTGAACCCTATGATGGGTGACACCGCAGTTTTGCTGTGTTCTTAAGCGTTTTGGGTAATCCTAAATTATGGCAACTCTATACGTCAATCCAGCTACTGGAAGTGATAGCGCTGATGGTAGCGAATCTACGCCCTTTAAAACTATTACCAAAGCCTTCGAGTCAGCTGGTTCAGGTGACGAGATTCAACTAAAACCTGGTACTTATAATACAGCCAGTGGTGAAACCTTTCCGCTGAAAGCTCCCTCCGGTGTACAAATTATAGGTGATGAAGCAAACAAAGGCAAGGACATCTTAATTGAAGGCAATGGGTTGTTCAACACCCGTTTCGGTGGTGGTCAAAACGTGACCCTTATCCTAGCTAAGGATACCGAACTCAGGGGAGTAACAATGACCAATCGGGAGCGCCGAGGCACTGGTGCCTGGATTGAGTCTGGTAGTCCTGTTGTTGCTAATTGTACCTTCAAAGAGTGCAATCGTGAAGGGGTTAATGTGACAGGTGAGGCCACACCAGAAGTTAAAGATAATAATTTCATTGGTAGTGGTATAGAGGGTCAAGGGATATCGATTACCAGGGATGCCAAAGGGAACATCCAAGGGAATACCTGTAAAAAAATGGGTAATGGCATTGCTGTTGATAGTAATGCAGCGCCAAGGCTGGTCGAGAACCAAACCTCTGAAAACATCTTTGGGATAGTGGTTTCTGGGGACGCTCGACCGATACTGCGTAAGAATCGGATGGAAAACAACGACAGATTTGGTCTGTCAGTTTCGGGCAAGGGTTTGCCAGATTTGGGAACCACAGGAGACCCAGGGGAAAACGTACTGCGTAACAACGGTGAGTTTGATTTAAAAAATTACACCACGGTTAAGCTGATTTCAGTGGGCAATTTTTTAGTTGCCTCAAAAGTCAGTGGTCCGGTTCAAATTGATGACGCGATCACTAAGGTGCCTCCAACACCTACTCCATCTCCAACACCTACTCCATCTCCAACACCTACTCCATCTCCAACACCTACTCCATCTCCAACACCTACTCCATCTCCAACACCTACTCCATCTCCAACACCTACTCCATC
>NZ_JAAHFV010000063.1:0-23755 GCF_010672755.1 Moorena sp. SIO1F2 | reverse complement strand
TAGGATTGTTTGTATATTAAATAGGATTAAATCAAAATTCCACTGTAAGCTATCAGCTGATAGCTTACAGTGGAATTTTGATTTAATCCTATTTAATATACAAACAATCCTAAAGACTAATTAAAACTAAAGACTAATCACTAATCACTAATTACTAATGACTTTTTTGATCTGTCACACGCTTGAGGTACAACTGGCTAATGCCATAAAGCAGGAAGGTTACGCCCAGAATACCTAAAGCTAGGAACCACCAGTTTTGTTGGAGGAAGAACGATGCTTTACTGAGGGCGGAGGTTTTTTCAATGCGCTTTTTAGAACGGGCTAGTTCAAAGAACTCTAGCTTATAGGCATCGGGGTCATAACCAGCAGGGTCTTGTTGATAACTACTAACTAAAACCGTATCCTTCTGCAACTGGTAGAACCAAGAATCTTTAGTGAGAATCTGCCGCACGCGGTCTAAGCCATTTTCCGTTTGACCACTCAAAGCCAAAAGTACCCGCTGATTGTTATCGGGAGACATGATTTGTTTCATTACCCCTTCAGTATCCGGTAGAGTCTGGGCACTAGCTTCACCCCACTGACGTCCTAGAGCATTACTCAAACGCAAACCTTTTGACTCAAATACCTCTGGAAACGGAAATTCATCCCTGGTGCCAATTCCGACTAGATTGCGCTTCCTCCTGATCTGATCAGGCAATTGTTCAATGGTGTAAACATCCAGCTGTACTGAATCTGCCTTACTCAGACGTCCTAAACGTTCACTCATAGCTAGTAGTGTGAGCAGATCGGTATCAGATGGTGTCTCTGACAACACGATCGCTGTATTGGACAAATCTTGAGGAGCTGCAAATGGGTAACCTACTTGCAACAGTTCTAGATTAGGTAGTTGAACTGAGGGCTCCCGATTAACTTTGAAGCTGGTTTCAGCATGAACCGTACCGGTTAGTTGTTGGTCCGTAATTTTACCACACTCCTCTGGTTCCCTGGGGTTCAGCCGGAAAGCAACTTTGATTTTAGAGGTGGGTTTAATCAGATTGGCAGGAAGATCCACTTTGAGGGTTTCTCGCTGTGAGCCATCCCTCTTAGTCAAGCGTTTACCACCAATTAGTACATCATCTAGTAAGACTTCTACAGCAGAGGTGCGAGGATTGACCTGGGGACCATAGCTGTAAACTAAATTCATGGAACTGCCCCGTTTAAACCGATCATCCGGTAAGGCACGAAAATTAAACTCTACCGGTGGTGCTCCACTGCCTCGCACCGTTACGTCCTTAAAGGGTTTACCATTGGGCTGAGTAACGATGTCTTGGAGAGTAAAGGAATTTTCTTCTGGCAAATAACCAGGCCAATTTCGGGAGGATGGTATTGGTACATCCGGAACCTGATCCACGAAAATTAATTGACCTGTGCCAAGTTTACTGGTATCTGGCTGTACTAAAAACTGGGCAGCCTTTTTCACGCCATCTGGGCCATTGCCAGTCACCACCAAGACCGGGTTACTGCCATCATTGACGGTGGTAAGTGCCAGCACACCGACATCATCGGGTAAGGGAATCTGATTTCCATCTAAAATCTGATTCCCGGAGAAAGTAAAGGGCAGTTCTAAAGACTTCAAAACCTGTTGATTTCCAGGAGTCCCAATCACAACTAAACTATCGCCCCACTCTAATTCGTCGATAGTCTCTACTAAACGGGTGGTAATAGGACGGAAGTCAGCCAATCTGCCTAGGGAAGCCTGTAAGCGAGGCGCAGCAGTCAACCAAGATTCTAAGGAATCCACGGATCGGGTCTGGACATTCCCCTGCGGCAGCATATAAGCAATGCGATTGGCATCTAAGCTGAGTTGATCAAAGAAAGGATAAGGATAGCGACTGAAGTTTAGGGGGATAGGTTCAACTTGGTATTGGAAGATTAATTTTGAATCCGGCAAAACCTCAGTCCATAACGTGGCATCCCCTCCATCCGTACAGCCAGTGGTGTTGTGCTGCTGGGCTACTAGGGAAAGCTCATTGTAGTTCTGGATCAAGGTCGTTGGGATAGCAAACATGACGTTAGCCACCTGAGACTGCTTGCGGTTGAGAGGGACACTGGCCACACTGGTACCATTAATCCGCAAGGTCAGGTTAGAGCGATTTGCTATCAGGGCTGGTGAATGCTGGAAGCGGATTAAGGCTTTGGCAGTTTTTATATTCCAACCCCGAGGACGGGTAAAGCCCAGTCTTGCTTCCGAATAAACCCCCCGCATCCGGAGGCGATTGCCTACAATCGGAGAGCGGTTAAATTGCAAGATGTACTCACTTAATGGGATATTCGGCGTAGAAGCAATTGGATTTGGGGTAGATTGGGGCTGTGAACGAGGTTGGGACTGGGAGCGGGGTTTGGTCTGTGGCTGAGGTCGGGCAGCTGGTCGAGGTCGGGCGGGAGCAACCCTGGCTGGGGCTGGATTAGAGCGTCTTTGTCGTGGCGCTGCTGGAGCAGCTTTTGGTCGAGGTCGCGCAGCTGGCCGAGGTCGAGGTTTAGGTTTGTAGACTGGAGCCTTAGTGGGGGTTTTGGGTAAGGTGTATTTCTGGATGAACTGGTCTTCCTGTTTTCTGAGGTTACCGTCCCCTTGAGCTCTGGTTAGGGTAGTACCGATGCCGAGGGTTAATACCATGCTTGCACATAGCAGCAACAAGGATAATCTAGGACCTAGAGAAGGACGTCGTTGATGATTAGTCGTACGATCTTGGGCTTGGGAGCGGCGAAACAAGAATTTCATAATCTTAACAATAGAGAATACTAGGAGAATAGTAAGATCACCCTTAATTTATAAAGAAAAGTTGTATTGCTTAGGCTTAACTTTAACGATTTAGACCATTTTTGTCACCTGTATCACCTGATTGATCGGTATAGATTGATCGGTATAGTTATCGGTATAGTTATTGGTATGTTTAAACTATTCCCCTCCCTAACTGGGATTTAACAGGTTGCGGTCGATGGCTGTGGTAGGCAATAACCCTAACCAAGCTAAGTTTTGGGTATAGTAGGCCGATTGATCATCCCAAATCCCTTCCTGATATTGTGGTATTAGTTTCTGCTCTATCAATTCTCTAGCCATCGCTGGCTTAATTAAACGTAGGGCAGAATAAAGCATGGCGTATTGGGAAGTGGCTTCGTAAGTCACAGTTGGTTTTCCATGGATGTCAATCCTGGCGGGCAGCTTTGAAGAAGAACGCCACAGGGATTGCAAATGTTGGGTGGCAGTACCGAGATAGGAAAATGCTTCTGGGGTATTGAACCAAGCTGCATCCCAAGCAACTCTCCACCACACTCGGTAGGCATCAAAGCTATAAGAACTTTTGAGTGGACTGTCTGGTGGCAATGGCTGGAATTGACCAGTTTCGGTGTCAAAGGCTATCCAATCGCTGGGTAAGCCTACAGCAGAAACCTGAGAAGACTCTTTTAACACCTGGTAGCTACTATCCACCAAACTTAACCAGTCATGGTTGGGGTCAACTTGGGCAAAGAGACGAAAGGAGAAAGGAGCAAGATATGAGGGGTTGAGATATACAGTTGATGGAGAGGGCACAAAGGCTGCTACAGGTCCTGGCAGAAGATAGCGCTTTCCCCTGACCTCTTTGGTGGACAAGTTCCACAAATCTTCCAGCTTAGTCAAAGCTAAGTCTAGGTATTCCGGTCGATTCCAGCGACGATAAGCGAGAATTAATGCTGTTGCTGCATCAATATCGGCATCGCTGGCAAAATTTCTGTCAATCGCACCCCAGTTACCGCTCTGATTACGACCCCACTTCCACACCCAAAGTTGGTCTTCGAGAGTACCATTGGTCCCTGAGCGTTTGAGATTGTTTTGAGACCATTCTAAGGTTAGGGCAAAGGTGGTGGGGTCATCGGCAATCACCGCTCGCAGCATCCCATAGGCTTGCCCTTCAGAGGTTGAGCGATCGCTTGCTTCGTAGTCGATGACTCGCCCGTCTTTTTGAATAAATTTCTCTTTGTATACAGTCCAACTTTCTGCTATAATAGCGCTTTCGTCTATAGGTAAAGCAGTCTGGGGAGCCTCTGGTTCAGGATACTCACGGTATACTGAAGGCGTTTTGCTTGGTGATGACTGGGGTGGTGAAGGGGTTGGAGATCGTCTTGACAATTGATGGGGAGCACAACCCCATAGACTCAACAACATAATGGTGAAAGTAACGATAGAAACCCTGAGGGTGCGACCCATAAATAAACCTTGACGGCTGTTGTATGACATCGTAAATTTGCGGCTCTTACATTTACTCCTCAAACATAGTTGGATACAAGCCTCTGGATTGATCCAACGTAGTCTTTTAAGGGAAGAAGTCTGAACCTAAGCCTAGCCTAAAAACATCAGA
This sequence comes from Moorena sp. SIO1F2, assembly GCF_010672755.1. Classification (NCBI taxonomy): domain Bacteria; kingdom Bacillati; phylum Cyanobacteriota; class Cyanophyceae; order Coleofasciculales; family Coleofasciculaceae; genus Moorena; species Moorena sp. SIO1F2. The sequence goes on along the minus strand of NZ_JAAHFV010000063.1, from coordinate 19,382 downwards.
GTTCAGAATTATTCAATTCTGATATTGGCTTTAAATGTCTGGATTATTCATTTGTGATTATAAAACTGCCAATTTTTAAGTGTTCATTGCCATTTGGGATTTTCCCTTGCGATACCTTAATCCTTAATCCTTCATCCTTCATCCTTGACACTTCATCCTTTATACTTCATTTAGAATTTATTCTTTACACTTGACACTTCATCTAGACTTCATTTTTTATCCTTAATCAAAACGTTCCCAAGGCGGTTGGAAACCCCTGCGGAACAGAAATCCTTCTTGGATTTGCTGTCTCTGACGGGACAGGGTAGCAGTACTAGACCCTCGACTGAATTCCTCCAGTCGTAGCTGTTCCAACTGTTCTAGGGCTTTGACTTTAAAATCTTCTGTCTGATTTAGTCCAACTAAGGCGCGACGTACCCCGAAATCCAGGGGTTTGATCGCAAGACCCCTATAATAGAGTTGCTTGGCGGAGTCAAAGCGTCGTTGTTGGAAACGAACACCACCTAAAGCAGCAATAATCTCAGTGTTACTGGGTTCTGCGGTCAAAATCACCTGATAGGCGCGTTCTGCTATGTCTAACTGATCAATCGCTTCTGCCAATCGCCCCTGCAACAAGTATGTCTGAACGGAGTAGGGAGCTCGATTGACTAATTCAATCACCTGAGCTCTAGCTAATTCTGGACTACGCTGAGCAATAACCTGAATTAAACGGCGGTTTACTGGTATGTTGTCTGGTTCAGATTGCAGGAGCGAAATGTATAGGGGTTCTCGTGTGGGATTGGCAGGTAGAGCACCGACTAGAGCAAAGAGTTCTTGGGGCGGAAGCACATTGGGTTGTGTCTGCAACCAATAGTATACAAATGCCTCAGCTTGGGATTCTGGAATCAGATTCGCTTGATAGGCAATTGTAGCGCGTGCTAGCTGTAGGTTAACATCACTAGGATTGAGCGCCACTAGTTGGTCATAAACTGCCACAGCTTCCCCTGGTCTATCCTGTAGCAGAAGTATAGATGACAATCCTTGCAATGCTCCATTGAGAATATCCCGTTGTGGGTTGCTGGCAATCAAGGCTTGGTAACGCTGGCGGCTAGCAATCCAGTTACCCTCAAGACGTTCAATATCTGCCGCTAGCAACTGTACTACCAGATCGTTAGCTCCCTGGGGTGTGGCGGTATATGTAGCCAAAGCATTTCTAGCTGAGATCAAGTCATTGGCTTCAATGTAAAGTTGAGCCATCCGAAAGTACAAAAACGGGGCGTTAACCCCAGATGCCAGGATATTTTGGTAAATAGATAGAAATTCTGGCCCCGGCGGCTCGATCGGGATCAAGGCGTCTGCCACCGCTTGCAATTCCCTGGGTTCAGTAGGTAGGGGAATCAGTATGGTCGCTAGACGGTTGCTCAATTGAGCTTGAGAAATTAACCCGGTCTGACGTTCCAGACCCACGATCTTAATCATCAGACTACGGTTATCAGGCTCGAAGGCAAGCTGTTGTTGGTAAAGCTGCAATGCGGTTGCCCGTTCGCTGGGTATGCCTGTGAACACATCAGCTATCTCCCGAATTAAGTTAGGGTCATTAGGATTCTCTGCCAGTGCCTGGCGGTAGAGCATCGAGACTTGGGCTTCCAGGGCTGGATCTTGATTTTTATTGCGAATTTCATTTAGCGATCGCGCTAAGGGTAATGTGGCTTGAGAAAGACCTTGTAAAGGCTCTAATACGGCCAATGCTTCAGAGATCTGTCCATTTTCGGCATAGGCTTGGGAGAGGGCGGCCCTGGTTTGGATGCCTAGGTCGTCGAGTTGATCGATTAGGGCGAATCCCACTAACTCGTTTTCCAGAACCTGCACCGCCTGAGCCGCATTGCCAGTTTGCCTTAAGGATTGGGCATAAGCCAGGACAGCATAGCCACTAATCACATTCCCTGTCGCGAGGTATTGATTAAAGAGTTCCAGACCCCTTTGAGGGTTACCGTTGTAGGTGTAAACTTCTGCTGCCCCTATTAGCACATCTGGAGTAGGGTCCGTTTGCAGCACAATTTCATAGTCTGCGATCGCTTCACCAAATCGTTGCTGATAACCATACAGCAGAGCTCGCCTGCCACGAGCTTCTGTATCATTGGGATTAATATCGAGCAAGACCGTAAGGGCTTCAATTCCCTGAGCCTGCCATTCTTGTTTATAAGTCCCGAACAGACCTACTGCACTTAGGGCTAACTCATTGGTAGGGTCTTCAGCGAGCACCTGTTGATAGGCATCCCAGGCTTGGTCAATCAATCCCTGTCGGCGGTAGGCGATGGCTAGGCCAATCTTCGCATCAATGGATTGGGGATAACGCTGGACAGCTTGCTCAAACTCTTTAATTGCCTCCTCCACTCGTCCTTCCCTGAGCAGATTAAAGGCTTTGATAATCGGCACCGGAATAGTTTGGGCTTGAGCTGCCTCAAGGCAAAAGGCAAGAGGGAAAAGGGAAACAGTTAAGGGTAAGAGGTAAACGGTCAAGGGTAAGAGGTAAATGGGTAAATAATTTACCACACGGCGGCACGGATGGCAATGTGAATCCAGTCCCTTTGCCTTTTGCCTCTGACCCGAGGATTCTCCGCTCTTTATCGGGGGTAAGCCTTTTCCCTTGTTCCTTTTGCCTTCCTCTAGAATCATGGAGTAAACCTACCTCTAGGAGTTACATCAAAATCGGTTTTCAATCGAAATCCGGCAAACGTTTCCTTGAAACTATTGCGTTGCTGAAGGCTAAAACCAAGCCGCACATTCGGTAAAAATTGGAAATCGTAGTATAGCTCTAACACATCTGGTACATCATCCCCATTTTCCTGGCGCAATTCCTCATTGGAGAGGTCCCGACCATAGGCTAATCCTACCCGGTCATTCTTAGAAAACAAATCCAAGAAGGTGATTCCGAAACTGAAGGTGTTTCCATCTTCATCCAAATCCCGGTTGCGGTAAATCCCATAGCGACCAAATATGCCCATATTCAGTTCAGGAATAAACACTTCGCCATTGACCCCAAATGCTTCTTCATCATCATTCTTGTTGATGCCAAAGTCATCCCTTCCCCGTTCGATGGAGAAAATTTCCCGGAAGCCACTATTGGCACCACCATCCCTGCCTGAGGCATAGGTTCCTCGCACGATCACATTATCGTAGCGCAAACCAATTTCTCCAGCCAAGCCATTGAGGTCAAATCGCTCCAGACTCTCAGCTGATGAAAACAGAGCAACTTTGCCTTCTATATTGTCTGTCACTGCCCAGTTAACCAATAAACCTGGACGAGATGCGATCGCAGTAGCACTCAAGGCTGGATTAGTTTGAAAAACTGGATTAAAGAAATGGCTTACCCCATCCTTGGCAAAACTATTCCGATCAAAGTAGGAGGTTAAATCCAACTGACCGACAGAAAAGCGCAGAGTGGGTAAGGTGCTAGCAGGAGCAGCCGTAAAGAACAACTGATTGATAGTTGCCCCTTCGTTAGGTGAGTCTACCAATTGGTCATTTTCGCTAGTCAGATCTAGGGTAGCTCCAAACAGGAATTGGGGCGTTAGCACATAGTTTCCGTCCAAGCGAGCTCTGGCTACTGAATTTTCCCCTTGAGTCACGAAACTACCCTGGAAACGCAATGATGCTGGGGTGAGAGCGGTAGTAGGCAGCAAGGGGCGACCGGTGGATTGGGCTGTTGGGGGAGAGGTTGGTCGATTCAGGTTTGAGTTAGGAGCCGGTGGCCAGGGTTGTAGTGCTGGTTGCAAGAAAGGTACTTGACCAAAGCCAGGGGTGTTGGGATTTGGCACCACTGGGATAGGAGTGACTTGCCCTGGTAGCGGTGGTTGGGGGGTGGCTGGGAAAGGAGACTGGCCAAAGCCAGGGGTGTTGGGATTTGGCACCACTGGTATGGGCATGAATTGGCCTGGTACCTGCCCTGGGGGGGTGGCCGGGAAAGGAGACTGGCTCAAGCCAGGGATGTTGGGATTTGGCACCACTGGTATAGCCATGACTTGCCCTGGTACTTGACCTGGTATATTGTTCAAATACTGTAGCTGACCTAAGCCCAAGCCATAACTACTGCCCCCTATCGGAATGGGATTGATCGGGACTACTGACTGGGGGGCTGGGGAATTTCTCAGATAGGGCAGCTGACCTAAACCCGAATTGTAAGGACTACCCCTCATGGGCATAGGATTGACTGGGGCTGGCAGAGGAGCGAGCATGGGTCTCGGGTAGGGCAACTGACCGAAGCCAGGGTTATAGGTAGTACCACCCATCGGAATGGGATTGACTGGGGCTGGCAGGGGAGCGGGTGTAGTTCTCAAATAAGGTAGCTGACCCAAGCCAGGGTTATAGCTAGGGCTATAACTATTTATCCCCTGGGGGGTAGACATGCCGAACCCTGCCGTTGGTATCAATATTACAGTTTGTGGTACGTAGGGCAATTGAGCAGGTAACCCATTATTCGTACCCATACTCGTTCCCAACGGCATCGCCCCAGTTACTCCTGGCATCATCGGCATCAAGAGTACCGTTTGTCGCACGTAAGGGAAATAGCCCCAATTCGGGTTAGGAGTATTGCTTCCCAACGGCATCGAGTTAGGAAGTGCTGGCAATGGCGCTGGTGTTTTGGTTTGTGGGAAGACAGGCAGTTGTCCTACCGATTGGTTTTGGTAGTTATTCAGAAATAGGGGTGTGGCTGTTCCTTGCCCTAGCTGCTCGGGCAGGGTTGGTGGGGAAGGAGGTAGTTGCTTGAACTTGTTGGGCAGTTTACCAGCATTGGACGGAATTGGCCCTGTTGGTACTGGCAAAGGTTCGGTTTTTGCTTGGGAGGTTGTCTGCTGGTTCGAGCTAGAGTTGGGACTATTGGGAACTAACTTCGGAATTAGGGATGGCAGCAGCTGATTACAGGCTATGTTGTTTTGACAGTTGCTCCAGTTAGCTGGAACTACTCCTTGCAAATCTAAACTCGAACTGCTGCCATAGGGCAACAGTTGGCTTAGCTTGAATTCCGTGAAAGTTAAGTCGATTTTCTCTAGGTTTAGCGTCGATGATGACACTAAAGGCTTTTGAGGTGATGGCGTTAACGCTAACTGGTCTACTTTAGTGTCAGCTTTAGTGTCAGCAGATTTCTTCTGGGTGACTAGCTTAGAGTTAGCTGCTTTGCTGTGTTTTAGTTCCGACGACTCTGGGACTGGTGAGCCTAGTTTCGAGGTAGCCTCAGGGTTAGGTCGATGAGAGACTTTAGTAGTTTTATTGAGCCGGGATGACTTTGGTAACCCATCCCTGTGTCCTGGTTTTAGCTCCAGTTTCCCTGGTTTTTGAGGCTGTTGAGATAACTCAGGGATTTCCGAACCCACCTTTTTGCTAGTGGTGAGGTTAGGTTGGCTAGTGGTGATGTTTAGGGAAGCCGACGTTTTGGCTTTTCCAAAGGGTGGCATTGCCCTAGCTCTAGACCTGGCATAGGGTGATCTGAACTTGGGTTTAGTTGATTGTCTTTGCTGGTGGTTACCTGTCGGCTGGGCTAGGGTAGTTCTGTTTTCTCTACCGTTTTCTCTACCGTTACTGCTTAGTAAAGCCGACTTTTTACCTTTGGGCCGTGCTGGAATAACTTTGGCTATCTCCTCTGGCTGGGGCTTAGCCGTCGGCTGGATTGGAGCAGCTACGGTTTTTTGGACGGTTTTTTGGGAGGCAGTCCTTGAGGTAGCTGAGCTTTGGGTTTTCAGCGGTGCAGAAACAGCTTTAGCTGTAGACTCCCGTTTGGCTAATTTTTGCTGCTGCAACCGAGATAATGGTAACTTCCTCCTGGTAGCATAAGAACTGGGCTGAGCAGATTCCTTGGTTTTCAGCAAGGTCGGGAGAGCCTCAGGGGTAGCCCTTGACTGGCGTGACCCTAACTTACGCTTAGCTACTGGTTTAGCTGATTCTTCAGTCTGGGGTAAGAAGTGTGGCGGCACAGCTGAATCCAGTTTCCTGGTGGAGTTGCTCCTTGGGGCAGAAGACCTTTGGGTCTTAATTGGCTCAGGGATTGTCTCCTGTTGACTTTCAAGCTTTCCTAGTGCTACAATACTTATTGGGGCTACTTCTTCACTTTCTTCACTAATGGATTGCTCTGAATCATTGCTCTGATTTGTCCGGAGCTGCTCTAAGAACTTAGTATGTTTATATATAGCAGTTGCCTGGGCTGGTTCAATGGCACTGAAGGACAGCATCCAGACTACAACGAATGACCCAGTACTAAGCAGTTGCATCCATAGAAGGACATTCTTGACTATCCATCTCAGACATTGACTAGTTGTTTGATGGATTGTCTGGGTTTTTTGCCTAATCAATCCTTTCTGTAAACCCTGTCGCCGCTCTAGCAAAGGGCTTGGTTTTGGGCGACTCATACTACCTGCTCCATAAAACTTATACAAAACTTGCCTTAGCTAGTTAAAGCTGTTTACTTCCTGCTTCTTCCGGAACTGTCGGCAGCACTCCGTCCACAGGCAGACACCGTAGAGCCTACGGCGTTTCTCAAATTAATTGCTGCGTTTAAATCTCTGTCGAGACTTAACCCGCACTCAGGACAGTTATAAGTCCTGATGTTCAGTGGCATCTTTTGACGATGCCCACAGCTTTAACACAGTTGAGATGATGGGTAAAATCTGTCAACCATGACTAACTGTGAGCCATACCATTCACATTTGTATTCCAGCTGTCTCTTGAACTCGTAAAACCCTTGGTCAGCAATAGAGGCAGCTAGCCTATGATTAGCCATCATTCCAGATACATTTAAGTCTTCAATCACTACCGTGCCGTGGTTCTTAGCTAAATAAGTAGTGAGTTTGTTTAATGTATTTTTGCGGATATTAGCTACTTTTTGATGTTTCTTAGCTAGTCGATTTACTGCCAAGTACCAATTGTTTGAACCTTTAATTTTTCTAGATAGGTCACGCTGGCATCTGACTAGTTGCTTCAAAGCTTGACCATAGGGCAATGAACCTGGGAACACAATGCCAGTGCTGAGTACAGCTAATTCCTTGATTCCTAAATCCACCCCTACCACATCTTTTAATTTGGGGGTCGGTAATGGTTCGTGTTCATAATGACAACTCACATACCAACCGTCAGCTTGCCTAGAAATAGTTATTTTCTTGGTGGTTATCTGTGGTAATGGCTCATAAGTTTTCACCCAACCTAACTTGGGTAACTTATGTCTTATGCCTGATAATTTAATCGACTTACCAGAGTTGTCAATCGTAAAACTGTCATTTCTCCCTTTCTTTTTGAATTTTGGATATCCTCCTAGCCCCTTGAAGAAACGTTTATAGGCAACGCCTAGGGCAATAAAAGCATATTGATAGACTTTAGAGGATAGTTGATTCATCCAAGGGTACTGGGGTTTGACATGGTTGGTAAAAAGCTTCCTCAGCTTACTTGCTGATGGTTTTAGACCTTCTGAGTAAGCTTGCTGCCATAAAGCCAGTCCCCAGTTATAAACCCACCTATAATACCCAGCATGTTTAGCCATCAAAGTTTTTTGGTGATTATTCAGTTTTAGTTTGGTCTTGATAGCTTTGTGCATGTTTAATCACCCTTAGTGATGTTTTTCGTGTTTTTGTTGCCACTCCACTCTCATTGATATTTCCTGACGACCAGTTATGGTCACAATTTTATGGCACACCCAGTTCTAGATGATTTTGGTTCAGATTTGTTTTAAACTGAACCAAAATTAGCTCAGATTACTCCGATTTACCTGGACTATTAGTGATTTAAGCCAAAACTATCACCAAAATTACCATTACTAGAGTTTAGTGCTTAGCTCGATTTGTCGCCAACTAGATCACGCTTGGGTTACTGATCACGTTTGCTGATAGTCAATGGTTGCTGGCATCCATAAAGCCATTAAACCATCAACACAGATATATAATCTCCCCCATAATAGTTGACAACCAAATCAGTTGCCTGACCTCCCCTTTTGGGGTAGTGCCGATTTTTTGGTAGGACTTTAACACTTGCCGATCACCTAGCCAATGTTAATGGCGATTACTGGTCAGTTAACTCAATTTAGATGCTTGATGCCCCGTCCCCAGGGGGGTGCTGACTGGGGTTTTGTTCTTGTTCAACACCAACATTAGTCTTAACACAAAGTTGTTGGTAAATCCCAACAACTAGGATTTTTAGCTTTGGGGATGGGGTTTGGGTACTCAGCTAGTATTTATCAAAAAATAACTGAGGGGTCTAACCCCTCAGTTATTCTAGTGCAGGATTTCACTTAATGGCAATTTACATATAAGTAAGGTAAACTTGCTATCACAAAAATTCTAAAGGTACGCTCTTACCATTAAGAATTAAATTCGCTACAGGTGCGCTTTCCGTGATGGCGAACGCGCCCCGCGTGACCTACGGTCAAGGGATTGCTCGCCATCACGGGTCGCACCTCCGGGTCGCACCTAAAAGATGCCCCTAATTCCTTGATCAAAGCGCTCCAGGAAAGTCCTCTTCCCTAGAGCAGGAAGTAACAACACAACTTGATTGTCCCCAGTCAGAGGTTTGTCGGGAAGTTTTAAACCTAAAGTTGGTTTTAAACCTAAAGTTGTCAGATAATCAGATAAAGTGAATCAGCTGCTCTGACAACTTTAGGTTGACAATCAATCCTCGCTCCATGAGCAGGGGATAGAGTTCAACGACCAATTCCCAAATAGGAGAAACCAGCACGTTCTAGCTGGGTCCGATCTAGGCAGTTGCGACCATCAATGATCACCGGATAGTTCATCAGCTCGGCCATTTTACCATAGTCGAGCTTCTGGAACTGATCCCAATCTGTAACTAAAACTAAAGCATCACAGCTATCAGCCAACCGTTCTGGATCGGTTTCGACAATCACGTTAGATAGACCATGACGCATGCCAGTTTGGGAAATAATTGGGTCATAGGCTTTGACCTTGGCTCCGAGTCGGTTTAGTTCTTCCACCAGATTTAGAGCAGGAGCATCCCGCATATCATCAGTATTGGGCTTAAAGGTCAAACCCAACAGTCCCACTGTTTTACCTTTGAGGATTTTCAGCTCTTTCTGGAGTTTTTCAAGGGCAAGTAGACGTTGGCGTTTGTTGACACTGACAGTGGCTTTGAGCAAATCCGCTTCATAGCCGTAATCTTCAGCGGTATGGAGTAGTGCTAAGACATCTTTGGGGAAGCAAGAACCACCCCAGCCAATTCCTGCTTGTAAAAACTTGTTGCCAATCCGGGAATCTAAACCAATTCCTTGGGCAACTTGGGTAACATCAGCACCTACGCGATCGCAAATATTGGCAATTTCATTAATAAAGCTAATTTTAGTAGCCAAAAAGGCATTAGCCGCATATTTAATCATCTCAGCTGAGCTGAGGTCTGTAGCTAGTACAGGAACTGGGGGAAGGGATTTGTCTTCGGCAAACTGGCGTTCAACAATTGGTTGATACAGTTCCTTCATCATTGCGATCGCTTGTTCGCTATTGCCTCCTAGGACAATACGGTCTGGATTAAAGGTATCGTAAACTGCTGAGCCTTCTCGGAGAAACTCTGGATTACTGACCACATCAAAATCCGCCGTAATGTCTTCTGCTGGTTCAGTTTCAGCTTTACCTCCTGCAGTTACCAAAGATTTCTGGCGTTCAGCTACCCCATCTAGGACAATCATCCTCACCCAATCTCCAGAACCAATGGGTACCGTTGATTTGTTGACAATTACTTTGTAACCATCCTTGAGATGGGTTCCAATCCCTCTGGCAACAGCTTCCACATAACGAGTGTCACTTTCTCCAGTAGGTAGGGGGGGAGTTCCCACTGCAATGAATAAAATTTCCCCATGGTCTACCCCAGCAGCCAAATCTGTGGTAAACTCAATTCTACCTGCATTAGCTGACTCTTGCATTATTTCCGACAGTCCCGGTTCGTAAATGGGGGACTGTCCAGATTTCATCAGCTTAACTTTTTCTTCGTTATTGTCTACACAGATTACATGATGACCGATATGGGCTAAGCAAGCGCCAGTTACTAAGCCCACATATCCTGTACCAATTACACAAACGCGCATGGACCTATGCCTCAATTAATATAAACTTCAATCGTTAGTAAACGTTAGGAAAGTCTCACGGTTGGAGCCAAAGATAGTATTGGCACCCTGACCTGAGGTTGATTGATTTAATTAAATCTGATTGTTTTACTCTTGAGCAGTTAAACGCTTACGGAAATCGGATACTGTCAAATCTAACCCTTCTGACAAAGGAATAGTAGGTTCCCACCCTAGTAAGGTTTTAGCTTTACTAATGTCTGGTTGGCGACGTCGGGGGTCATCCTGAGGTAGAGGCTTAAAGATAATTTCTGTATCAGGATTGACCATTTTTTGAATCGCCTGAGCGAGTTCTAAGATAGTGTATTCTCCAGGATTCCCGAGATTAATCGGTCCGGTATGGTCATTATTCATAAGTCGCATTAGTCCTTCTACTAAGTCGGAGACATAGCAGAAACTGCGGGTCTGTGAACCATCACCATAAACTGTTAAGGGTTCCCCCTTCAGAGCTTGCACCACAAAATTGCTAACGACTCGCCCATCATTTTCCAGCATTCGAGGACCGTAGGTGTTAAAAATGCGGGCTACACGAATGTCTACACCATTCTGTCGATGGTAGTCAAATGCGAGGGTTTCTGCCACTCGCTTGCCTTCATCGTAACAACTGCGAATCCCAATGGGATTGACATTACCCCGATAATCTTCTGACTGGGGATGGACATCCGGATCCCCATATACCTCAGACGTGGAGGCTAATAAGAATCTCGCCTTCACCCGTTTGGCTAACCCTAACATGTATAGGGTACCCATGACATTGGTTTTGATAGTCTTGACGGGATTGTATTGGTAGTGAACTGGGGATGCTGGACAAGCGAGGTGGTATATTTGATCAACTTCTAACCGAATTGGCTCAGTGATGTCGTGACGGAGCAACTCAAAGTAGGGGTGTGACAGCCATTTGAGGATATTCCGTTTGTGGCCAGTATAGAAGTTATCCAGACAAATAACTTCATGACCTTCTGCCATCAAACGATCAATTAGATGGGAGCCGATAAAACCAGCCCCACCAGTAACTAGTATTCTCATGCCACTGAACTTTTGTGATGTGAAATCAATCCTAAACTAACCTCTGAATTTAACAGTGTCCAGTTAGACAATTTTTACTTAATTTATGGCAAAAAGTCCGGATATATATCTCTCCATATAGTTTTTCACCTACCTTGAAAACCAATTCCGTAATTACCGAAGGTTATCATCGAATTCTCATAGGCTTTCCGGTTGAGAATTACGCTAGTTGGTAGTAAGCATTCAGAGATTAGTACTTGGCTTTCAGGTCTGGACTTTTAATCACTGAATCCCCCCTCTAGCCTTGGTCAAGACGCAATACTGCCATAAACGCTTCCTGAGGAACATCAACAGTGCCTACAGCTTTCATCCGCTTTTTACCTTTTGCCTGCTTTTGGAGAAGTTTTTTCTTCCGGGAAATGTCACCACCGTAGCATTTAGCCAATACATCTTTTCTCAAAGCCGGAATATGTTCACTAGCAATGACTCGACTACCAATAGCGGCTTGAAGAGGAATTTTAAATTGGTGCCGGGGAATGAGTTCCTTGAGTTTTTCCACTAAGGTACGACCCACATAGTAAGCTTTGTCTCGGTGAACAATTACTGCCAGGGAGTCTACAGGCTCCGCATTAATCAGTAGATCCAGCTTGACTAAGGGATTATCTCGGTAACCAATGAGCTGGTACTCCATACTGGCATAACCCCGAGAGCGAGACTTCATTTGATCAAAAAAGTCAGTAACCACTTCTGCTAGGGGTAATTCATAAATTAAAGTAGTCCGTCCTTGGGCAAGATAAGTCATATCCTTAAAATCCCCACGGCGGCTTTGACAGAGTTCCATCAGAGTCCCAACATAGGTTTCTGGAGTAATCATTTCTACCCGGACATAGGGTTCGGCAATTTTTTCCCGTTCTTGGGGGGATGGCAGAGTACTCGGATTATCAATTTCAAGGACTTCTCCCTGATTGGTAGTCACTTGATAGACCACTGAAGGGGCGGTGGTGATTAGCTCCAAATCATATTCCCTTTCCAGGCGCTCTTGAACAATTTCCATGTGCAGCAAGCCTAAGAAACCACAGCGGAAGCCAAATCCCATGGCAGAGGAAGTTTCTGGTTCGTAGTTCAGGGCAGCATCATTGAGTTTGAGCTTATCTAATGCTTCCTTTAAATCCTTGTACTGGTCAGCATCAGTGGGAAACAAGCCACAAAAAACCATCGGTTTGGCTTCAGTGTATCCCGGTAAAGGGTCAATAGCTGCTGCTTTTGCTAAAGTAATGGTGTCACCCACACGGGCATCGGCTACCGCCTTAATGGCAGCAGCTAGGTAACCAACTTCACCAGCGTGGAGTTCATCGACTTGGACTTGGTTAGGGGAAAGCACCCCTAGCTCATCAATTTCGTACTCCTTGCCAGATGCCATCAAGCGAATGCGATCGCCTTTTTTTAGAGTGCCATCGACCACTCTAAAATAAACGATTACGCCACGATAAGCATCATAGTAACTGTCAAAAATCAACGCCCTTAGGGGTTGGTCTACAGTATCGATTGGAGGTGGAATTAGATGTACAATAGATTCCAGGATTTCTTGTATGCCGATACCTTCCTTGGCTGATGCTCGAATCGCTTGGCTACAATCAAGACCAATGATATCTTCGATTTCGGTACTTACCCTTTCCGGTTCAGCTCCAGGCAAGTCTATTTTATTTAGAACTGGAATAATTTCTAGATCGTGTTCAAGGGCTAGATAAACATTTGCTAGAGTTTGAGCCTCTACACCCTGGGATGCATCGACTACCAACAGTGCTCCTTCACAAGCCACTAGTGAGCGCGACACTTCATAGGAGAAATCCACATGACCGGGAGTGTCAATTAAATTGAGAACGTACTCGTGACCATCGCTAGCAGTATAGTTCATCCGAGCCGCTTGCAGCTTAATCGTAATTCCCCGCTCCCGTTCCAAATCCATATTGTCCAGGAACTGTTCTTTCATCTGGCGGTCGCTTACGGTCCCAGTAGCTTGCAGTAGGCGATCAGCTAAGGTCGATTTCCCATGATCAATGTGGGCGATAATCGAAAAATTACGAATATGAGAGACAGGGGCATCAGTCATAAGCTATTGGTATTTACCAGTCAATAACTGGTCTATTGAGTTCATGCTTCACTTAATGTATTTTAATGTTTTCCGTCAGAGGTAAGGGTACTATCCCTGGAATGGTTATAACTGAGCCAGGCTATTTGTCAGTTATCGTAAAGTTATATTAGTAGTGTTATTAGCCCATCGATTATGAATGATCATGCCTTACATCAAGAGGGTTTGCTTGAAAACCACCTTGACTCTACCAAAGCTACTAACGTAGATTTATCACGTTCAGCTGACAAAGAAGAAATTTCTATTCATTTGGATACGGAACTCTTGGATCAAATCAAACACTTGACTAATGATCCGAGTAAAGTAATAGAAACGGCAATTCGTCAATGGCTCAGGGGTGAAAGGGGAACAGATCAGGAATTAGCCCGTACCTTTGACCGAAATCCGCCCCTGCCCCCCCGAGGTGAGTGGAACGATTGATAGACAAGAGGTAAAGGCATCTACTTTGAGACGTTGCCATTGGCTCGTGCGTTAGGGTTGGGTGGTTGCATTTACATGTTGAAACGGGAACTGAGGCTCCCGGTGTTGCTTGTAGTTTCCAGGTTTCTTTTAATGGCTGCACCTGTGAATTTTCAATGTTTTCAAACTGGATATATAAATAATAGGCAATCCGCTAGTGCACAAGGTGATTCTAACTTTTTGCAGGGTTTAGGGTGTGAGCTGGTGTATACTCAAGAGGCATCGGGTAAATGCCTTTCTTTTTACTGGCAAGCTGCTGAGCAATATGGTCTGAGTTTCACACAAGTGGTGGGACTTCCTCTAGAAGATGCATTCTGCCCGACTGAAGCCGAAGCCTACCAAGAGAGGCTTCAGAGAATTTTGAGCCAGCGAACCCCTGAACGTTGTCTTCAATCGTTTTGTTACCAGGACAGATCCTTTGCCTTTGAGTTGGTGATTAGTCCTATTTTGCCAGCGGATGGCGAAGCAACAACCGTTCTAGTTATGGGTCACTTGTTGCCGGAATCATCAACATTGGAATGCCGGGAATCTCCTACAAGCCTAAGTGTAGACCCCCATCAAAAATTACTCACCAAAATTTCCGGGCAGATTCGTCGTACTCTCGATCTAGATACCATTTGGCAACAAACTGCCAAAAGTCTAGGGGAGGCACTCCAGGTAAGCCGTTGCCTCGTCTGCTATTACAAACCAGACGCACGGGTAACCAAGGTGCAGGCAGAATATTGCCAACAGCCCTTGCGGTCAATGGCCAAACAACTGCTACCCTTAGATTCTGAGCCTTACCTCGAACAAGCCCTCACTAGTCAGGAACCACTGCTGGTAGAACACATTGTTGCTGGTGAATGGGAACAGTTGTCTGTGTTGGTGGTTTCAACCTCCTATAAAGATGAACCTAATGGTTTGATTTGCCTACAGCAGTGTGATCATCGCCGTCAATGGAGTGCCGCAGAAATCAAGTTAGTGGGGGAATTGGCTGAACAAGTCGGCACAGCGATCGCTCATGGCACCCTTTACAAGGAGCTAGAAATAGCTAGTGAAAGGGCTGAAGAAGCCTCTCGCCACAAAAGTGATTTTCTGGCTAATACTTCCCATGAGTTACGCACCCCTCTCAATGGCATGATTGGGTTTCTGAAGTTGGTTCTTGATGGCATGGCAGACGATCCACAGGAGCAACGGGATTTTATCCAAGAAGCCTACAATTCTGCATTGCATCTGCTAAATATTATTAATGATATCCTCGATATTGCCAAGATTGAAGCGGGGAAAATGGAGCTAGAACTGGCTCCAGTAGAATTAGAGTCTCTGTTTAGAAAAGTTGAGGACTTTACGGCCAATCAAGCTGAGCTCAAAAACCTCAGCCTCAGAATTGAAATGCCTGATGTCTATGATGGCATTGTTATGTATGGTAACTATCAAAGGCTGCTACAGGTGATGTTAAACCTAGTGGGCAATGCCATTAAGTTTACTGATGAAGGTGGGGTGACTGTTAGTGCTGAGGTGATCCGAAAGAAGATAACTTTCAAAGGTACAGAATTCCCAGGATTGGTTAAAGTTCGAGTTGCTGATACTGGCATCGGTGTTTCCCTAGACCAGCAAGACCGGCTGTTTCAAACCTTTACCCAAGTCGATGGTTCCCGGACTCGCCAATATGGCGGCACGGGTTTAGGCCTAGTCATATCCCAAAAGCTGATTGAAACCATGGGGGGTGTGGTCAATTTTTTCAGTATGGGGGAAAATTTAGGGTCAACAGTTACCTTCACTGTACCTCTTTATCAAGTTCCTGTGATGGTTTCCAATCAACCAACTGATATCGATTAACCATCCATCCTTGACGTTACCCTTACAATCACCACCCCCAGTAACTTTGGCATGATCAAGGGGTGATAGCTGGTAAGCTTAGCATTGGCTTAGGGGGTTAGCTTAAGGCTGGCAAGCTTAAGCGATCTCCTCTGCTGGAGAATTAGATCAAATCTGGTTAAATAACCATACTTCCTGCTGACGATAACAGGGAGAGCAGCTGTCAGAACTATGGAATTAAAATAAAGTCAGCTGATCCTGTTAATCGTTAATAGTTTATTATTTAGAAAACCTAACGGTAAGATTAGCAAACTTTTTATGGAAAATTTCAACTAAACTTACCTATACTTATTCCAAATCATGATAAATTTGGGAGTAATGGTTAAAAATGATTTTTAGCTTAAAGTTAGCTTAAACTCCCTCACCCAATTTAAAGATTCTATATCAAGCAGTAATGCTATAATAACCAGCGTCAGAGATTAGTGAATGAGTAGTCTTTGGATAAACTATCGGTTGACTTAGCAAGACTATGATCGAAAACGCAACAGCTCGTGAAGTATTCCAGGCGGCTTACGAAAACCGCTACACCTGGGACGACAATTTTCCTGGTTACAAAGCTGACCTCGAAATTAAGCAAGGTGATGAAGTATACACTGGTCAAGTTCGCATTAATGGTGATCACAGTGTTGAAGTCAGTGGGTTTGATGATGAAAAGGTCAAAGAAAGTGTCTATAACCAGATGCGGGATATTGTGACCCACCGCAAGCGGTCATCTTTTGAAAAAGCCCATGGTAAAAACCAATTTAGCTTTGGTGAAAATGATTCTACTGGTGCAGTAGAAATTTTTGTCAAGGGTGATGCTATGGGCTCTAACTATAAAGTCCGAGGAAGGGAAA
This sequence comes from Moorena sp. SIO1F2, assembly GCF_010672755.1. Classification (NCBI taxonomy): domain Bacteria; kingdom Bacillati; phylum Cyanobacteriota; class Cyanophyceae; order Coleofasciculales; family Coleofasciculaceae; genus Moorena; species Moorena sp. SIO1F2. The sequence continues at coordinate 2,992 of NZ_JAAHFV010000063.1, read as the reverse complement.
TTTGTCATGTCAGTCGGGTTATGGGTCCGATGGCTTTTACAATTAATACCAACGATAGCCTAGATACAGGAGAAGGGTATATTTCCTCAGGCTACAATGCCATTTTTCGCAATGCCAAAACGGGTGATTTGATGGCTAAACGAGAGTTTGAGGACAGGTTCGATAAAGTTGGTGATTATTATATTATGACTCGTCAAGTGGTTTATGCCATTGAGGAAAAAGGGCGGACAGCTACTGAATTCAACTTTTCTAATATCAGGTTACTCGAACCAGCTATGGTTTAAGCTATGGTTTTAAGCATTCAGCTCATGCGCTACGCGCACGCGTGCGCGTTCAGCTGTCAGCCGTCAGCCAAAGGCTGAATGCTTACCTTTTATTTAAGGGGGAGGATAGTTCAAACATAACGATGGCAAAACTCTAATGCCACAGATACATTGCTGGTTTGCTGCGGATAATCAACAACTGGGCGAGTAATGATAACTAGGGAGATGCCTAACTCAGCAGCTAGGGCTCGTTTAATATCTTCTCCCCCAGCAACCCCAGATGCCTTGGTGACAACAACAGAGATGTCCCAGTGATGCCAGAGTGCCTTTTCCAACTCAGCTGGTACCGGAGGGCGCAGGGCAATAATTCGATTTGGGCTAAATCCAGACGCGATCGCTACATCGATGGCAGTAACACTCGGCAGAATCCTGGCGTATAGGGTTGACTGGTCTTGCCAGCTACGGAATAAGGGTAAATTTTTGTAACCGATGGTCAGCAATACCCGCTGGTGATGGAGATAGTTACCAGCAATCAGGTCTTGGAAACTATTGAGATAAATTATTGGTGAATTGTCTAGTTCAGAACTTACCTGAGAATTTAGCTGTTGCCGTTCAAAACGCAGGTAAGGTATATGCCGAGCACAAGCAGCTGAAATCGCTATTTGGGAAATTTCCACTGCATAGGGGTGAGAGGCATCTAGGATCGCTACAATACCATGCTTCTCCAAAAACTGCTCTAGCCCATTTGTATCTAAACGTCCGACTTGAACCCTTAAATTTGGGGTTTGGGGATAGAGGGATTTGGCCGCCGTTGTGGTAACTGTTACTGTACAGGGAATCCCCCTGGACGCGATCGCATTTGCCAGAGTCACACTTTCCGTGGTTCCACCAATCAGCCAAATACCGCCACTGCTATCTAGCACTCCTATCTGCCCTTAAGGGCTTTAGTAAAGTTTTTGCGATAGGACTTATTGGCAACGATTAAAGCTGGCCACAACAGTGACAATGCTATCCGATTGGTTAAGCTCCGGCTGAAGTCAGTGCGCTCAAACCCCCTCCAGAATTTCCACACGCCGTACCCATAGACTACCAGTAACCCTAAGACAATTAACTTAGCCATTCATCAAAAATCTTGCCATATTTTGAAACCCCGTCTCAAGTCAGATAGGCCTCTCGCCTGACAGGGAGGAAAAGCGAGCCCTTGGGGCAGTTTTAACTACCCTTGATCAATTTGGGTAGAACACATTTGGTTATTGTTACATGCTTTTTCACCTCCGGTGCTTTTTATAAGATAATTTTTATATTAATGATAATTTTACCTTATCAAGCCAGTGTTAGACCATGACCTCAATACCATAAGTGTGTAGGTTAATCAACAGGTGCGACCCATGGCGAATTTAATTCGCCATGGGTCGCACCTAAGAATTGATTCGGATTACAGCTCCTAGTAGCATTGATCCAGATCCAGTTTCTCTAGTCTTCATTTGTGGTGTGACCCTTAGGAGTGACAGACTAGCCAAACTCAGTAGTCATGATTACGTGAGTGAAGAAGGAGCGGGTCAACACGCGATCTTTCTTCTGAGGTCGGAGGAAACTTGGCGACACCAGTGTCGTTAGTTATAGTTCCGCCAGTCTTTGTCGAAAGCACTCTTTTATGAATCACTATCGACGCTAGCATGCCAAAATCACGGTTTTGAGATCAAGTCACTGTTTGTGGAGGTGAGTAAACAGCTAGAAAAAATGTCCCATAGTCTACCAAAAACTCTTATGATTTGTGAGAGTTAAATTATGGTAACACCGACACGGATGATTATGTAACTTAAATTAAAGCCGAAAACCAAGGTAAAAATAGTTGCGCTTAAATCCCGGTGGAACGAACTTTTTTGACATTTTTATGGCGCTCGCGGGATATTCCGTCAGAGAAGCGCGGAGATACCCCCTGGATGCTATTGCATCTTGCATTGGCGGGCTAAAGTCTACGAGGGTAGATTTTGGTAGCTAAAAAGTATCGGAAAGTACTTCACTAAAAAAAGCCCATAACAAGACAAATGAACGTAGACAAGATGATCAAACCCCTTAACGGGTTAAAAGAGGAGGAATTATGCGAGCAGTGCTGATGGCTGGTGGTTCAGGAACACGGCTGAGACCGTTGACCTGTGATCTGCCCAAGCCCATGGTGCCAATCCTGAATCGACCCATTGCTGAACATATCGTTAATCTACTCAAACGGCACAATATCAATGAGGTCATTGCCACTCTGTACTATCTCCCAGATGTCATGCGGGACTACTTCCAAGACGGCAGTGACTTTGGGGTAAAGATGACCTATGCGGTAGAAGAAGAACAGCCTCTGGGGACTGCAGGTTGTGTTAAAAATATTTCCGAATTACTCAATGAAACCTTTTTAGTCATTAGTGGCGATAGCATCACCGACTTTGATTTGACTGCTGCGATTGAATTTCATAAAGCTAAGAAATCAAAGGCGACATTAATCCTAACTCGTGTTCCCAATCCCGTTGAGTTCGGGGTGGTGATCACCGATAAGGAAATGCGCATCCGCCGATTTTTGGAAAAACCTTCAACCTCAGAAATTTTTTCCGATACCGTTAACACTGGCACTTACATTCTCGAACCATCGGTTCTAGAGTACCTGCCATCAAATGAGGAATGTGACTTTTCTAAAGACCTGTTTCCCAAACTCCTCGCGAAAGATGAGCCAATGTATGGCT
>NZ_JAAHFV010000629.1:0-1792 GCF_010672755.1 Moorena sp. SIO1F2 | reverse complement strand
TTTAGCCAAATGGATTTACTATGACCAAAGATAGCAGCAAACGCAGCTAATGCAACTAACCAGGGTTGCCAGGTTTCAGGGAGTAGGGAAACTTGTGTCAGGGTATAAAAGCCATTGACTAGACTAAGGATTATTCGGAATACTCTAAATTAGATTACTTTGCCCACCCTACTTTAATTGCTAAAAAGGAAGCTCATCATCCATTCCTAGTATAAGTTTATTCCCTGAATTGCTACGTAATTCAATAACACCTGCTATCAACTTCCAACAAGGGTCACCATCCTTTTGCCAATCACCAGGTCGCCAAGGCATACTCAGACTAACCGTAACCAAACACTGATTTTGCGGTCGATACCCTAACTCTAAATGCCTAACAAATACGGGATCAGTAATCGTAGCAGTCAATTCTTGTCCACAATCTGTTACCAGTGAACCTTCCCATTTTTCTACACCCTCATCTCTGATACCAATAGGTTGAACCAAGAACTCCACAGCTTTCACCAGTTGTAGTGTACATCGTTGCTCTACTGGTAATGACTGCAAGAAACTCACCGTTACATAGCGCTCATTATTATGGAGAATGTATTTTTCCCGGCTACAAAACTTATTCAGATATCCAGCAGGAACTTGTCCTACTCGTCGCCATTGTCCTGGTAATACCAAAAGATTTTCACACTCAAAGCCAAAGTCTGGTCCAGTTTTAGCCAAAGGAATCTCTAAAATATCCAGTAAAGTTGGTTCCCTTCCCGCAATCTGACGCATTGGTTTCGGAATCCGACCATCCGGTAAATCAGATACAGGACGAATCCATTGACGTTTCAGGGAATTAATTCCCGCGATACATCTATCGCCATGCTTCCAGGAGTTAGCCAAGCAAATAATCTGAGTCATGCTGCTATCTAATCCCAAGTAAGGTTAGTCTAGACGTAAGCATTCAGCAGTCAGTGGTCAGTGGTCAGTGGTCAGCGGTCAGCGGTCAGTGGTCAGTGGTCAGCTTATTTTATTCAAAAGCTGTTCGCTGTAGCTTCGCCACAGGCGAATGGCTGATAGCTGATAGCTGATAGCTGATAGCTGATAGCTGATAGCTGATAGCTTACTGATGTTTTTCTATGGTCTTAACAAAGGGGATTTGGTCTAAATCATAGGTGAACTATTTTTATAGTTCCCAATTTTTGACTCAGATATTCTGCTACTAAACGGCGATGACAGTGATGGGGAGTAGGTTCACTACACAGCAAACAGCTACCATCTAATAAGTCTAGTGATACCTTCTTTTCGATTTCACGCTCTGTAATTAATTGTAAGAACTGTTTTTCGTAGGTTTCCCAATCACCATTATTTTTTTTATAGGTATTTAGGATATCCTTGGTCGGAGCCAATTCTAGACGATGTATATAGTCAATATTACCAATTTGCTGCAAAAAGTATTCAAAATCCGTCTTTTTGGTGAAACCAGCTAATTGAGATTTATTATTGAGTCTGGTATCGATAACTCGCCTTACTCCAGCATTAATCAGAAGCTCAAAGAACTGTTGAGCACTCTTTTTAGTAAACCCAATTGTAAATAAATTAATAGTTGGATTCATATATAGCCTTTCTATTACTTATGAGGTACACTCATTTTTTTTCCCCCTACTCCCCACTCCCTACTCCCTACTCCCTACTCCCTACTCCCTACTCCCACAACGGTGGTACCCTACCCGATCAAGTTAGTCAAATTGTTAGAGATGTAGCTAAAGAGTTGAACGTTGGAAGGTTGAATGTTGAAAGTGAGTTGAACGTTGGAAGGTTG
>NZ_JAAHFV010000628.1:0-1802 GCF_010672755.1 Moorena sp. SIO1F2 | reverse complement strand
TGATTGTTGTGGAGCCTTTATGGTTGACAGGCTATGCATAGAAGGGTTAAAACTTGTTGATTAAGGCTCCACTACCTTACGGTAACTTTAAACGCAGTGGAACTCGTGGTAATGAACCATTCAAAAGCATTAGTTATTATCTTTCTTCAAAATCTCCTCAATCTCGTCGTTTGGTCGATGGCATTCGTTCGCGTAGCGTGGCCTTAGGCCTTGGACATTGGCTGATTGAAAATTCTCTTCATTGGGTCAAAGATGTCATTTACGAGGAAGATATTAGTCCCCAAAGATCAGGATTTGCTCCAAAAAACTTATCTTTGCTCAAAACCTGGGTTTTAACCCTTATTCGAGCACATGGCTTTGACTCGATTAAGGCAGCAATCAGTGAAATAAGCCATAATCTGAAGTATATCCTCAGTTTTTGTACTTAAGAGTAATTATCTCCGATTATCTTCTATTTTATTGATAATGAAACAGCCCTGCCTTCTCCAGGGGGTTTAGTCGTAAAAAAAGGCTGAAATATTTTTGGTATAACCTCCGGAGGAATTCCTTTACCACTATCAGTGAAACTGACCTTAATCTTATCATCCTGCTGTCTAACATCAATGGTTAAAGTTCCCTTACTATCCATAGCTTGAATGCCATTGTGAATCAAGTTCGTCCAAACTTGATTAAGTTGGTCGGGATAGCAAAGAATAGCAGGCAAGGAATCCTCATAATTTATGATTACTTCTACACCGTATTTGAGTTGGTTATAATAGAGAGTTAAAATAGTATCAATCCCTTCAATAATATTTGCCTCTATCTTGTTACCACTAGAATCATCATGGGCATAATTTTTCAGGGCAAACACCACTTTAGCAGCTCGTTCAGCAGCGGTAACAATGTTACGGGTACTGGTTTGGAGATTAGCAAATTGATAGGCAGTTTGTAAAATTTTTTCTCCCTCTGGGTCTTTCAGTAGAGGCAACAAAGGGTGTAGGTCGTCCCAAACCCCAATTCCTACTAAAATATTGGCGAGTTTTGCTGCTTTCTGAATCGAGTGGGATGTCATCTGGCCGGTCAAGGCTTTTCTGATTTGACGTTCCGAGTAGATAAAGGAGTCGTTTGTTGGCTGGAGCGTTCTAGTAAGGTAAAGAAATCCGATTGGCGTTCCTTGGAAAGTGCTTGAAAAAAGGAAGGTAACTGCTTGAGGTGGTGAGCTAAAAAGTTAGCAAGATTCCTAACTGAGGAGTTAATAGCACCTAAAGGAGTGTTAATTTCATGAGCAACTCCAGCTACTAATTGTCCGAGAGCAGCCATTTTTTCAGATTGGATCAACTCGTCTTGAGTAGCTTGCAGCTGTTGCAGGGTTTCGTTCAGTTCTGCTTCCACTTCCATGCGCTGTTTGATTTCGTTTTTCAGACGTCGATTCTGCTCTTCCAATGTCTTGGTTTGGTCTTCAAGGGTTTTGGTCAAAGAACGCAGTTGTAAATGTACCTTGACTCTTGCTAACACCTCCTGTGACTGAATCGGTTTAGTCAGATAATCGACTCCCCCAAGCTCAAATCCTTTCACCTTATCCTCTATACCGGATAAAGCCGTCATAAAAATTACAGGAATATCTTTGGTTTCGTCATCTGCTTTCAAACGGCGGCAGGTTTCAAAGCCATCCATCCCTGGCATCAACACATCCAGCAAAATTATTTCAAGCCACTCTCACCATTGCGGGCTACCAAAATCGTCAAACCAGCATCTTCCAAATAATCAACAGCTACTCCTAAATTGGTGGGATTATCATCAATCACCAAAATAGTGAAGTTGGT
>NZ_JAAHFV010000627.1:0-1808 GCF_010672755.1 Moorena sp. SIO1F2 | reverse complement strand
GTTCCTACACAGATTATTATAGATGGTTTAGTTTTAACTGCTAGAGTTAACAAGACTTACAAAGTTGACGATGCCAGGCAGGAATGAGATTGATTGATAGGAAGTGATATAGATATCTACTATTGAGTCAGTAAGATAATGAGTCAGCAAGATTTAATTCCAAGAGCTCTCCTTTTACCAGCACCAGATATCGAAGCCTTAATCCAAGGGCGAATGATTGCTGCTATCCCTCAGCTATTTATCAATCCAGGGCGGAAATTTGCCCTATATCCGTCTACACTATCAAGTAGTACACTATCAAGTAATAATCATACATCAAGTAATCCCCTGTCTCTTGAGCACTATTATCGCCCTAGTTTTAGAGAAATAGCCCAAAAAAGTCTAACGGCACTGAATTCTGAGACAGTTTTGATTAAGGCTTGGGCTAGGTGTGAACTTTGCCAACACCTGAATAAAACTGAATCCTTGGAGAGCTTATCACCGTTAACGGTATGGACAGCAGCAGGATTACAAGCAAGACTTGAGAAAAAACAGGGTATTTTCCTGGCTTACTTGCGGGTCTATCAGTTGCCTAAAGTGCTTGAAGTAGCTATAAATAATACTAGTCAGCCCCTTGGGAAGTTTGTTAGTTTAGGTGATAATATTAGGGTTAGTGACGATTGGCCAGTATTAAGCGATCGCATTTTCAGCCAACGGCGACACCAGCTAGAAAATCGACTCCCGCCACTGTATCCGGAATTGGAAGAATTACAGAGTCAAATCGCTACCCTGGTGATTACTAACCCAGCGGCTGAAGCCCTTGACGAAGAGATAAAAAAATTTATAGGCTGGAGTAGCAACAAGCAATTAAGGTCATCTAATCCAGATGTAGCTTGGATAAATACCATAGCAGCATTAGGAAATCGCAGCAAAGAATTGGATCAAGGTAAAACTAATTATCAAGCTGGAACAGATTTTGAAAATATTGTTCGTGATAGCCTTAAGTTTCTCGGATTTACCATCGACCATGCTCACAAAGGTGGTGCTGGTGGTTTAGATTTATTCTGTTCAAAACCTTATCCTTTGGTGGGTGAGTGCAAGGCTGGGAAAAAAATTCCTAACGATACGGCAGTACAACTGTTGAATTTAGGAACGTTACGTTTAAACAATCAAGAACTACTTAAGAAAACTGCTAAGTTAATTATTGGCCCTGGTGAGCCGACTAAACAACTTATGGATGCAGCTATTGTACATGGTATGGCAATTATTAATCCTGACACTCTTCAGAAGCTGGTGAAACTCCAAAGCCAGTATCCCAATTCTGTTGATTTAATTATACTGAAGGATTACTTGATACCTGGTCAAGCTGATCAGGAAGTTGAAAAATATATTAATCATATTTCTGAAAAACTGAAATTGCGATCGCATATTGTCCAGCTGGTGAAAAAGCTAATTGACGATAGAGATAATCACACGGTGGGAGTAGAGATGATCTATGGAGCCTATAACTTCTCCAATCCACCCCAGTCCTTGACTCAGCCAGAACTACACGAAATATTGATTGAGCTTTCTTCTCCCTTAACTGGCTACTTGGGGCGAATCAAGGAAACGGATAGTAAAAGTGATTGCTTTTATTTCCTGCGGGACTTGCCCATGGATTAACTAGCAGAGGTACATTTTTAGGGAGCAGGGAGCAGGGAATAGGGAACAGGGAATAGGGAACAGGCAAGAGGCAATAGGCAAGAGGCAATAGGCAATAGGCAATAGGCAATAGGCAATAGGCAATAGGCAATAGGCAATATGCAATAGGCAATAGGCAATAGGCAATA
>NZ_JAAHFV010000626.1:0-1811 GCF_010672755.1 Moorena sp. SIO1F2 | reverse complement strand
TCACCGATGCGGATGATGTCATCTTCCTTCAGGAGCCAGTTTTGGTTAACATCTACCTCCTCATTATTGATCCGAGAGCCATCTGTGCTACCGAGGTCAGTAAAGAAACACTGTCCCCCAAGGCATATGATTCTGCCGTGTACACGACTCACTACAGGACTATCCAAGACTAGGTCACAACTTGGATGGCGGCCAATCAGATACTCACCTTGAATTGCAGTTTCCGGTTTCAGGGTTTTTTCCTGTAACTCGTTGGTTTGGTAGTTGATGATTGTAGTCGTCAGCATGTTTTGTGTCACTCCAGATTACCGAACTAATGGGTCAATTGCTTCAATTGCTGAAATTTATGAAGGGATTCTCTATTTTGAGTTCACAATTCATCTCAACTTGTCTTCATCGGTAGTACCGCTTTGTGATGTAGTTCATTTACCAGATTCTGAATTCTGATAACCATTCTTCTAGCCGCTTTTATCATGGGGCGTTTCTGTCTTCCCTTAGCTTTACTGATTATTAGATATCAGATTATAATGGTGCTGACACAGCCGCTGAATTCGAGAAAATTCACCTTCTCCGATTTTGCCTACAGAATTCTCACTAAAAAAAGTCAGGAAAGTTCTAACACCAGGATCTAAGGCAACTACTCTACCTTGGTTTTCGGTTTGGTTTTTTGTTGTCTTATAGGGGACTACCAAATAGTAATCCCCATTGGTGCTAGTCAACCTACAATCGCAAATCTTGTCGGGAAGAGCTTCAGTAAAAGTCAATTACCCTAGTTTGGTGTGATAGATTCCTTTGTTTGAAACAGCCGATTTTGGGATATAACAAGACTGAACAGGATGCTGGCGAGATCTGAACCTGACCCGATTAATTTGTCCAGTCAAGTTGTATTTCTTTTTGGCTTCCCTGACAGCGGTGCAAGCATCCTTAATCGCTATAGATTTGATTTGATCAGGCACTGTCTTGCACCACTCGGGTAAGTCATTTAATATCGCAGTTTTAATAGCTTTCCAGTTAGCTTTAGTTTCTCCATCTTCAAGGATTTTGACGGTCTTGTTAAATACATAACGGGACACTCCAAACCATTGACGAACCATTGTTCGCGTAGCGTGGCCTACGGCCAATCGTTGTTCAGGGCTTAGGAACACTCGAATCTTCTTGGATTTTTTTGCCGTATTTTCGGAGTCCGTGGACGCGGCAAGAGAAGACGTGAATGATGGAGAGAAGATCTGCGGTAACTTCTGATTCTGGACAGCTTTCAGGGTTGTCGAGAACCAGGATTTTTCCACCGTTGAGACCGACCAAGTACTCAATGATTTCAAACCCAAACCGGGTAAGTCTGTCTCGACAGGCAACAACAATTGTGAGCTGATCTCCTCGCACGATTCGTTCCAGTATGGCTCGAAGCCCCTTCCTTTTGTAGTTGAGCCCTGAGCCGATGTCTTTAATGATTTCCGCTTCCGGAAAGAGGGAGTGCAGATAGGCGACTTGCCTGACGAGGTCGTCTTTTTGCTTGCTGCTACTGACTCGACAGTAGCAGATAGTTGCTGGCTGCCTTGATTCCCTTTTTCCGAGGCTGAGCAGGCTTTCTGTATCAAAGAGCCGGTAACCACTTGGGGTTCGCTCGCATTTAATCGTGCCATTGTCTGCATACTTCCGAAGAGTGTTCCTAGAGAGTCCCGTAAGTTCGACCGCCTTACGAAGTGGTATTAGTGTCATAGATATAGTCTAACAATTAATTGGATATTTTGGTAGACTATGTGACCCTTTTATTCCCTGGCTACTAACCCTTACCCTCGGCCTGAGCCACAAGA
>NZ_JAAHFV010000625.1:0-1854 GCF_010672755.1 Moorena sp. SIO1F2 | reverse complement strand
AAGGCGACCCTCTCCTAAGGTTTCGTCTCTGGCCTTAATCATAAAGTTTTAACCCTTTACGCATAACCGACTAACCATAAAGGCTGCCCTATTCTTGCGGTAACTTCTGACCGTGTCGTTAATAAAGCTTATCGAGTATCCAAAGCAGTAGCCGGAGTTGGTAAGAAGCCCGCGCTGTCCCGTTAGGGCAGCGTCGGGAATATGTCACAAAAACAAAAACGCCACCTCCAAGACCAGCTGGCGTCAAAGGAGCTAGCAAAGAATTTTGTTGAGGCTTTGACTGATAAAGCTGTCCAACATTTTTCCCGCAGTATTGCCCAACAACAGATTGGCTTGCAGGAAACAGGTGAATTTCTGAACTTTCTGGAGCAGCGTTACCATGCAGATGCGAGCGCGATCGCTCAACAAGAAGAACAACAGCAAGAGTTAGAAAAGCAATTAAATGCTCTGAAAGCTAAGCTACAACAGTTGAAAACTCCCCGTCCCCAGGAGAGTTTGAGCATTATTGTCACCTTAGCAGCAGAGGGGGCGGTGGATTTTGACCTAGAAGTATCCTATGTAGTGAATCGTGCCAGTTGGATACCACTTTACGACTTGCGCACCAACAGCAGTAGCGATCGCATAAATCTGAGCTACCTTGCACAAGTCAAACAAAGCACTGGGGAAGATTGGTCCAACGTTAGCCTTACTCTTTCCACTGCTAAGCCTGGACTGGGAACCCTACCCCCTAAGCTGGAACCATGGTACATTCAGGCACTAGACCAACAACCTATCCGAGCTTTGCGAAGGCTAAAGAGTAGGGCAATGTCTAACTCAATGTCAGAATTATCTCCAGATCAAGACTATGAGGATGAGTCGGAAGCATTGAAAACTCGTAGTGCTCCCCAAGCCATGTTAGCAACAGCAAAAGTTGCTGCCCAAACAGTGGTAGCAGTAGTATCGACAGAAGGAGGTGTGGTTACCTTTGAGTTAGATGGTAACAGCAATATTCCCAGTGATGGTTCCCCTCACAAAGTGACTATTTTTAGTGATGAATATCCTAGCAATCCTGAGTATCTTGCCATTCCTCGGCTAGTTAGTTTCGCCTACCTACAAACTGTTGTTACCAATCCGACTACTGGTGCAACCTTGTTACCAGGCAAAGCGAATATCTTTCGTGATCAAACCTTTGTTGGTACAACTAAGTTGGAGAATATTTCACCAGGACAAGAATTCAGGCTGAACTTAGGCATAGATGAGGGAGTGAAAATTGAGCGGGATTTAGTGGAGCGTCAAGTTGATAAGAAATTAATTGGCAATCAGCGCCGCACGACTTATGCCTATCGACTGGTAATTACTAATTTGCAGAGTGTGCAAAAGACTTTGGTAGTAAAAGAACAGTTGCCAGTGAGCCGTGATGAGAGAATCAAAGTGCGGCTGACTCAGACTAATCCCAAAATACAGACTGGTGAGATGGGATTGCTAGAATGGAAAATTGATTTATCACCCCAGGATAAGCAAGAGCTATATTATCAGTTTATCATTGAGCATTCCCCTGATTTAACCGTGATTGGTTTGGATATTTAGGGCTCTACGGTACTTGTTATGCTAAATAAATAGTTTGGAAGAGGGAACAGGGAACAGCGGATCTGGGAACAGGGAACAGTGGGAAGAGGCTGTCTTCAGAATTTTTGTTAGTTGAACATCCTCATTTTCCTGTCTTGATGATTTTTAACGACAATAATGGTAAATTTTCTTATACTCCACACCCCACACCCCACACCCCAAACCCCACACCTGAGGTCTTTGTTAAAAACCTACCCTTATCAGCTACTCCCTACTCCCTACTCCCTACTCCCTACTCCCTACTCCCAA
>NZ_JAAHFV010000624.1:0-1860 GCF_010672755.1 Moorena sp. SIO1F2 | reverse complement strand
TAGGGGGATTTAGGGGGATCAATTTATACCTTATGGGATATAGAATTCCTATATAAGAGCCAATTACTCAAAAAGTTAATGCTATAAATAAATATTTAAACCTTAAACATAGCATTTTTATTTCCAAGAAACTTGGATAAAGGCTCTGCTGCTAGTAACTCCCTGACCAATTTCCCCTTCAGCATTATACTACCAGGCAACTCACTATCCAGGAAGTTTTCTCTTCAGGGATTCTAGAGCGCCCCAACGTTGATCCCGTAGTTGATCCCGTAACTCTGCTTCACTGTTATTCTTAATCTGGATACCTATACATTCTTGGTCACACAGCTGCCGTGGCGGAATTGCCAGACATAGTTGTTCGTATAACCAAGTGTCTGGATAAAAATACCCCTGAGCTGGAAGGGTTTCTTGTAAATCATCCCAAGTTATCTCCTGCTCTAGGGATTCATCCGACAGTTGGTCAGCTGAGGAAGCTAACCAAACTAATTCGGATGTATCGATGCTTAGGCGGTGGTTGTACTGTTTTAAGCAGCGGTGACAAGTCAAGGTAATGATCGTTTCTGCTTGAGCACAGACCTCCAGGTAATTTCCTTGATGAGCCACTTGCACTTGACCTCGAACTGGGGTCAGTGTCTGTAAATCCACCAAGAATTGATTGACCGGAGTTACTTCTGTGTGCTCTGGTAATTTGAGCAACTCAGGAATATATATCGCCTCCATAATGCTTATCCTTTGCAGTTGACTGTTAAGCGTTGATGGTTAACCTTGAGCTTCTCAAACACTCATAGGACTTACGCATTTGCCCCCTAAATCCCCCAATATTGGGGGACTTTGACATCATTACCCCCCAATATTGGGGGGCTAGGGGGGCGAAATCCACTTAAGCGCGTAAGTCCTGACTCAGCAAAAAGCGACCATTTATAGACTTAAATAGTTATATAGAGTTAATGCATTATGTTAGCCAGGTGATGGGAATAATCCCAAGTGCAATCAGCAGTGATAGAATAAAAACTCTTAATCTGTCAATACCTGCGACGCACCACCAGTCGTCGGTCTGGCTCTTGCCCTCGACTAAGAGTTTCTAAATCCTCAAAAGCCTTGAATAGGGTATGGACTTGACGCCGCTCTGCTGCCGATAGGGATTTCAATTCAAATTCTTTCCCGGTCTGACGGACTTTCATAGCAGCGTGTTCAGCGATCGCTTGAAGTTCCACTTGCCGTCTGGCTCGATAGCTATCGATATCGATAACGTAAACGGCTTGTTCCTCCTCATCATGACCCAAGTTAAGGAGGGAATTTGCTAAGTACTGGATAGAATCGATAACTTCCCCTTCCCGACCAATTAAAGTTTGAGTGTCTTTCGAGGTCAGTTGACTATTATCGATTGTCAACCAGTAGCTGGGTCGCTCTCCTAGGGGAGCGTCACCATCAGCTACCTCTATACTGGCGGGCAATCGAGATAAGCGCAGGAGTTCTTCTAACCACTCTTTACCACGCTCCTGATGTTGATTTACCATACTAACTTGATGCTTTTTTCTTTGAACGCTTGGGCTCAAAAGGCAATGCCTCTCGACCCTCTCCAGACTTAGCTGCTTGTCTTTTTGCCTCTTTTTCCTGCTGCTCAACTATTTCTTGCAAATTCTCTGGCAGAGGTTCTCTCGAGAGAATGAAAGTCTGGATAGTTTGAAATATATTAGCTACAACAATATACATCAATACCCCAGCTGGCAGGGGAAAGAATAAGAACATGCCAGAAAACAATACTGGAGTAATCTGATTAACTACCTTTTGCTGGTCACCGGCTTGCCCTGCACCTGCACCTGAACCAGCTGTTGTCTGGTTCAGGTGCAGGTGCAGGGA
>NZ_JAAHFV010000623.1:0-1885 GCF_010672755.1 Moorena sp. SIO1F2 | reverse complement strand
CTGGTGAGAAGTATTGTTGAGTACCGCTACGTGATTAATATTGATTTGTGTAAAACGTTGTGCTAATAGAAAGATCCGACTCATATACCACGTCAAGATTTATGGTTATTGTTTTTAGTTCCTATATACGCCTGATGTGAATTAAAAAAGAGTCTCATAGCATAAGGCTTTCAAGCTTTGTTCAAAATTTGGTTTTTCAGACTATGGACGTAATACCAGTAGTTTTGGCGATCAATTCACATTAGACGTTATATCAAAACTGATTTATAAAGCACTGCTGATAAAATCAAAGCACTAATTTCTATACATCTGCAAAAAATATAGATTACCAAAAACAATTTCGCACAAAGTAGCCATTCGGCACTGAATAGCTAACCATTTTATAGCCGCTATGTAATAAATAATTATAAATCTGATTTTTATTCGGATTTGCAAGATTGAAATCATGAATCTCGATGATGATGATTTTGGGATGATAAACATCTAAATCAAGTGAAGCTAAAACCTGAAAATCATGTCCTTCTACGTCAATAGAAAGCAAATCAAATTCTTTCGGTGTATTATACCTGTCAATAATTTCGTTAAGTGTTACGGTTTCTACAACTTTTTGATAAGTAATATCACTTAACTTATTCCACCGAGCTATATGATTCTCATCCAATGAGGAAAAAAAAGAGTTCTTAAACTGCGTAAAAACTCAAAAAGTTTTTACATCAGATATAACAGCACACAAACTAATATCTTTTGATATTACACTTGAATATTTTTATATTAAATAACTATTGGCCTCAATATTTAATCCTATCCAACCTAATTTATAAAGTTGAAATGTATTAGAGTATTGACGAGGATGGTTGCAACCAACATCAACGTAGTAGTTTTTAGATTGAACCGCATCCTCGCCAGTTATCCCCATTAATTTGACTTGTCGCAGATTAATTATCATCAATATTGTCTGAATAATTCGATCTTCTCCCGTCTGAGAATAAGATGTTATGCAGTGAGGATCAATAAATCTTACGACAAATTCAAGTAAAATATAACGAATTGCTTCGATTACATTAAATTGTGTGAAATATAATTTAATTCTATTGTTGATCGTATTCAAAGTCATCCTAACTTCACCATCATTGTTTTAATTAATTTATGGCAATATTTCTAATCCATTCTTTTACCTTTTCCACTGAAATGGTAAAATTTGAGTCTTCTGAAGTCGATGTTTCGGATTGACCTGTTAAGTAGTAATAATTCAGTCCCCTGCAACACGAAATAGACCAATAGCAGGTTCCTCCTCTTGGTACATTACTACCGAAAAGTTCCAAGACATATGAACCCTTATTAGTAAACATCAAGTTAACGAGGCCAGCACCATGAGGTGCAATAATGATTTCTGCCACCTGGAATAAATTAACTTGATCGGCCAAAGCTAGATTTGACAGAGTGCAAATTTTAAATCCTTCTGAGTGAAGAAAAATGCAGAGTTCGTGCTCATTAATAAGTTGACGTTTATCACTATCTTGCCTAGAAATGTATATTTTTTTTGAATAAGTATTAGTAGATAATTTTTGCTTTTGTTTTAAACTCCACGAAGTAATATTATTACTCACCCATTCCAGAGCCTCAGGTAAATCCATTCCTGAATATGTAGCAGGAGGAGACCAAAGCAGCTTTCCTAATTCAAGTCTCTCATCGTGTTTGCAAATTACTATCTTATCTGGAGACGAAATTCCAAGTGCTTTGAGAGAGTCATAGAAAACGTGATTAAAATTATGAGGAACAAGGAACTTTGTTTCTTTAGGAAGCAAAGGCAAAATTTGATAAAGTCTCTGGAGAATATCAGTCATCCAGTGATAATGAGCACCTGGACAATATGCAATTAAGCTAT
>NZ_JAAHFV010000622.1:0-1889 GCF_010672755.1 Moorena sp. SIO1F2 | reverse complement strand
TACAAAAAGCTCAAGAATTATTTGAGCGAGAAGCTGGGATGCTATACCAGCTCAGACATAACCAAATTCCTTGTTTTCGAGAGTTACTTAGAACCAGTATTGGTCGTAAAAATTATCTCTTTTTAGTACAAGACTATGTCGAAGGGTTAACCTATCACCAGCTGTTAGTCCAGGGTCAAAAGTTTAGGGAAGCAGATGTGATTAAACTGCTCCAAGACATCTTGCCAGTTTTAGATTATATTCACTCTAAGCAGATCATTCATCGGGATATTTCTCCGGATAATCTGATTAAACGGAATTCTGACAATAAGCCAGTATTAATTGACTTTGGTTGTGTCAAAGAAATGGTAACCACTGCCATTGTCCAATCAACCGGACACGTGATTGGAACTCAAGTGGGCAAACGGGGTTACTCCCCAGATGAACAGTTACGATATGGTAAAGCTGATGCCACTAGCGACCTTTACGCTTTAGCGGTAACTGCTTTAGTATTGCTAACCGGTAAACAGCCTCTAGACCTTTATGATAGTTATCACGCCACCTGGCTTTGGCAAGAGATAACTATTAGCCCCAGCTTCAAATCGGTCTTGGCTAAAATGCTGGCTAATCTTCCTAAAGAACGGTATCAGTCAGCCCAAGATGTCAGTGAAGCCCTAGAAACCGTAATTCCCCAGCCGGTAAGTAGCCAGCAACCAACTAAGCTACCCAATAATCTACCAACTAAACAACCAAATAATCTACCAACTAAGCTACCAAATAAACAACCAAATACACTATTTACCCAGATTGCTACCTTAGTGGCTGCTCCTGGTCAAACCATTAAAACAACCTTCACTGCTGTGCTCAATCGCAAACAGCAATCCACTAACCGTGAACTAAAGTTTTTTGGTCTTTCTATGTCCATTGCTTTATTAGTAGTGTTTGGAACGGTAGCAGTAGCTAGAGGAGGGTTTACTACACCAAAATTACCCAAGATATCCTGGAAATTGCCATCTATACCATCATTGCCTTCTCAATCATCTGTGAGTAACACAGAGCAGCAACGGCAAAAGCAAATCTATCAGCGTTGTCTAGATTTGAACATTGATCCAGGTACTTTTTATCAGAAAGTTGATCAATTTTTTTATAGTACATATCCACAATTAAAAGGAAAGACTCTTTCCGATAAACAAGAGGATGTTCAATTCCGGGCAGCTTGGTATCAAATTGCTGAGGATTTACTGGATAATTTGGAACAAGAGGCTTATTTGAGCAATTAGAGGTTTTGGCTGGTTCATTCTGCATCAATCCCATCCCAAAGCTCTGAAATAGGAAGTGCATTCCCTGTCATGGCTTCTTGCCATCCCTGACGAAAACTTTCTTCTGCGGTATTCTGTGTAATACTCTCACGAAACAGACGAACTATCTGTAACAAATTTGGTAAGTATTCTTGGGGAGTTTGTTGTATTTCCGTATAGCACTTGTTCCAGTATTTCTGTGGTAGTAGCGTTATCAGCTACAAAATTTTGGTCTGTCATTATTATATCTTGTTAGCAATACTCTGATTAATATAGCAAAGGGAGCAGGGAACGGGGAGCAGGGAGCAGGGAAGTCGGAAGTGGGAAAAAATCCTGTGTACGTCATAGGTATTATCAACGCTATAACTATACCAATAAATCAATAAAAAAAATTCGGTCAAGTTCTGGTTAACCCCAATTCTTGACCGATTTCTATTTTGTAAGCTTCCACAAGTACAGCTGAGCTGCACTCAAATCTAAATCACTGTCTTGATGCAGTCGCTCATGGTTTGAATTTACCGTAAGATAGTGGAGCCTTATTAAAAAATATTTAACCCTTTTCTGCATAACCTGCTAACTATAAAGGCTCCACTATCTAAGGTTTTGTCTCCG
>NZ_JAAHFV010000621.1:0-1903 GCF_010672755.1 Moorena sp. SIO1F2 | reverse complement strand
AGAAATGCCGTTGGTGTAGTTATTGATACCGATGATCAAGGCGAGATTGCGAGAAAACATGTTATACTAAAAGCACTTATAAAGATAACTTTAATACTCTTGATTGCTAGCATCCCATTTTGGCAAATATATCTTTTTATGTGGGCGGTATAATCCCGCTCACACAGCTGGGGTATAGTTTGTCAAATCTGGGATGCTCCCTATTTATTCCCCAAGATAACCTGTTGACTTTACGCAGAAATTAGTATTTTCGTAATAAATCTTTACCTATTGACGAAAGCAGACAAGCCCTAGTGTCATTGGCGTATATATCTTTCCCCTCTTGTACCCATGCCTTTTTATGCAATAAGTCTGTTTACAACCTAGATACAAACCCTATAATGACCAGGCTACTGATTCAAACCCAAACTGTTCCTGTTATGGTCAATCTTCCTGGGATCATCCCAATGACTCTCGCCCAGTTTTATGAATTCTGTTTAGCCAATCGAGATCTACGAATTGAGCGCACCGCCAGTGGAGAAGTTGTGATTATGCCCCCAGTCTTTTCCGATACAGGCAATCGGAATCTGAAAATTTCTCAACAATTGGCTAACTGGGCTGATCTCGACGGTACGGGTGAAACCTTTGACTCCAGCACCGGCTTTACCTTACCCAAGGTCGCGATCCGCTCTCCAGATGCCTGTTGGATTAAACTGGAGAGCTGGAATGCCTTAACCGAAGAACAGAAAGCTTCCTTTGCCCCCATTTGCCCCGACTTTGTGATCGAGTTACGTTCAGCCAGCGATACACTCAGTGGCTTGCAAGATAAAATGCAAGAATACCTTGACAAGGGTACATCACTGGGTTGGTTAATCGACCGCCAAAACCGGAAAATTTACATTTATCGTCCTAATCAGAAACCAGAGATTTTGGACAATCCTGAAACCGTTAGCGGTGCTCCGGAACTGGCGGGGTTTGTGCTAAACATGAGCAAGATTTGGTGAAAGCAATTGTCAGCTATCAGCTAATGCGCTACTTGAGATGCTACTTGAGGTGCTATCAGACGTCAGCTATCAGCTAATGCGCTACTTGAGATGCTACTTGAGGTGCTATCAGCTATCAGCTAATGCGCTACTTGAGATGCTACTTGAGGTGCTATCAGCCTATGGGCTACAGATGGTGCTACTTGAGGTGCTATAGCACTACCCATTAAAGTTAGGACATTGATAAAAGCTCATTTGCTAATGCACGTCAACTTTTGCCTCTTGCCTCTTGCCAATGCCATTGCGCGTAGCGCTATATCAGCCTATGGTTTAGCTTTCGGTGCGATTGGCCTACGGCCACGCTACGGGATCAGCCCTACAGGCATAGCTGCGCTGACCGGACTACTTCTCAACCAAGATTAACGAGAGTGCGAACGCGCCCCGCGTGACATGCAGGTCGATCGCACTTCTGTGCTAAGAGTTTTGAGAAAGCGATCGCACTTGTGTACCAACAGTTTTAAGAAAGCGATCGCTCTTGTGTAGCAATAGTTTTGAGAAAGCGATCAGCCCTACACCGGTTAGCCCACACCCCATACCCAGTAAGGCTAACAATGCTGCTTGTCACCCCGTCAGGTCAAAAAGACACCGGTTAACTAGTATAATTAACTTAAAAAAAGTTAATTTTTTTTTACATAAAAGGTACCCTCAAGGGGACTATTAAGCTGGGGTTAGATGTATTATTATTTTGGAATAAACATACCCCATTCAGCTGTGTAAGCATGATTATACTGCCTACATAAAAAGATATATTTGCCAAAATAGGATTGTTCCAATCACTAGCATTAAAGTTATCTTTATAAGTGCTTTTAGAATAAAACGCCATGTTCTCCCGCAATCTCGCCTTGATCATCGGCATTAACAACTACCAAAACGGCATTTCC
>NZ_JAAHFV010000620.1:0-1904 GCF_010672755.1 Moorena sp. SIO1F2 | reverse complement strand
ACTAACACGGGCAATATGGTAGGGGCCATAGTTAGTAAACAATACTGCGATTTTGAGCACTTGATTTAGATAAAAAAATATATATACTAAATTCTGTTTTAAGTCGCACCTAAATTTTGCGTAGTGGCGTGGCACACCTAAAAATGTTTGTTGGGTTGAGCGGTAGGGAAACCCAACAAAGCGTTACTGGTGTTGGGTTTCATTCTTCAACCCAACCTACGCTTATTGCACCATTTTAGATGTGTCGGTCTAGTAGGGTGCGTTAGGGGGGTTTTCATTTTCCGCCTCGTAGCCAGGGTTAGGTTGCTGCCCGTAACGCACCACCGGGTCAAACAGCTTTTAGGAGATGCACCCCTTTTGCCTCTTGTATGCCTTTGTCGGCAATACGTGCGTTTACAACCTAGATACAAACGCTATAAATGAGATGTAGACATAAATCTTCCCTTAGATTTTTTAGATCCGTAGCGTTCTAGCATAAGCACAAACACATATCCAAACAAAGCTGGCCATAATACCAGTAGGGTAAATTCTCGACCTAAGTTAAACGTCAGCCCTAAACAAATCAGAAATAATCCTAGGCGCAGGGTGGAAAATTGCTGTGCCCAGAGTCTACCCATAAAACTTGCCCAAGCCGCCATTAAAATCGCCGCACCCATTGGTCCCAAAATAGGACCAAAATTAAAAAATCCTTGTCCAATTAATCCAGTTGACACAGTAGCAAATACCCCTATACTATTATCAGCACCACCAAATCCCCGTAAGATGGCATAATCAATTCCAATTAGAGGTTTATTAGGCCATATTGCTCTAGGAATTATATTAGCTGCTTCTGCTAAATAGCGACCTCCGTACGTTAAATTTAGGCTTCCTTCTTGGTAAAAATAATTGATGTAACACAGCTCTTCTAGCATATTTAATCCCAAGTGCCCTTCTTCCTCTACTTCTTCTTGGAATTGCGGGGCAACATCTGGATTAAATAATTCATTAAAACCAATGTTACGATAAGTAATAATTAACGTCATCAATTCATTAATAGCCCAAAAAGTAGCCATGGTAATTAATGCCTTTTTCCAAAGCGGATCTCTGGAAAATAACGCATAGCTAAAATAGCCTGGCATAATCACTGCTAGAAGCTGGTTACGAGCTCCCAGAAAAATAAAATAGGGCAGTACAATCAATACAAGCAAAAGATTTAATGTCTTCAATTTACGGCCCATTTGGAGGGGCAAAAGCACGCCAAAAAATGCACAAACTAGGGTATAAACATAACCGGCGGAAGAAATAATAAATCCATTACCACCAGCAGCAGCAGCCCGACCCCACATTTGCCGTCCAGTACGAGCTGCAATTGGAAATAAAGCAGTGAAAATATCGCCGTTGAGACGGCTAACACCATATCCTAATAAACATAGCCAGACGAAGGCTAGAACCATTAAAAGTTGTTCAGGATTAAAGGCAGTAAATTTCCAAGCAGTATGGTAGTTTTTAAGGAAGCGGCGAGAAATGGAAGGGATTAACAAGCGAAAAGTGATTAAAAAAGTAATTATTTGCCAATAAGAGGATTCTATTATTTCTGAAGGAAACTGAAGGAAGTTTTCAGGGGTGTAAATTAGTTCTATAAAATACCACGCTCCAACAGTTGCATACACCGCCAGGGCGGGAATACTCCAAGCTCGTTTGTCTTTGACTAAAAACGCTTCAATGACTAAGATAAAAAGTAGGCTTGAAGCCATTATATAAATAGGGACAAGGGCTTCGGGAAACCCTACAGAATCAGTCATTAATCAAAACTATAATAAAGGGAGTAGGGAGTAGGGAGTCGGGAGTAGGGAGTAGGGAGTCGGGAGTAGGGAGTAGGGAGTAGGGAGTAGGGAGTAGGGAGTCGGGAGTAGGGAGTAGGGAGT
>NZ_JAAHFV010000062.1:0-23918 GCF_010672755.1 Moorena sp. SIO1F2 | reverse complement strand
TTATCTATCTTGTTAAGCTTGTTAAGAATATAGATATTAGCTCATACAATGATCTACCAGCGCCTTCAACGCAGTAAATTGGATGAGAGCGATGATGCTCTGTTCTATTCATTTCCACGGTTTGTGACTCATGTCGATGAGGGCTTTATCGATCAGCTGGTAAACCTCTACCGGGAGCGACTACAACCCAACACCCGCATCCTCGATCTTATGAGTAGTTGGGTTTCTCACTTACCAGAAGACATGGAGTTTGCTCATGTTGAGGGGCATGGGATGAATGGCGAAGAATTGGTCAAAAATCCTAGACTTAATCACTACTTTATCCAAGACTTGAATCAAAATCAGCAATTGCCATTGCCTGACCAAGACTTTGATGCTGTCCTGATTGCTGTTTCAGTTCAGTATCTTCAGTACCCCGAAAAAGTTTTTGCTGAGATTCATCGCGTCTTAAAACCAGGGGGAATAGCAATTGTTAGCTTTTCTAACCGAATGTTTTTTCAAAAGGCGATTCAGTCTTGGCGAGATGGTAGCGAGCAAAGTCGAGTGGAGTTAGTGAAAACCTATTACCAGTCTATTCCTGGATTTAGTTCGCCTGAGGTTGTGGCTCGACCCTCCCCGCTTCCTACTTTTCTGCTACAGCTTGGGATCACTGGAGGCGATCCATTCTATGCAGTACTGGCTAATCGAACTAATTGAGCCTTTTTATGAAGGGTTTTGTTGAGGGTAATTTTTAATAGTCAAGAGTCAAAAGTCAACAAAAAAGCAATAGTCAAGAGTCAACAAAACAGCAATTAACTAACTTAATAACTAATGACTAATTATTCATCAATTTGCCAGACATCTTGACTCAAGGCTTCATCCAGAATTTTTTTCGGTCGTAATACTAGGATGAGGCGTCCCAAAAAACTAATATCAGGAGAATCTGGAAACCACTTAATCTCCAACTGTCCTGATTCTTCAACCAAAAAGTAGCTGTCCCCATCCCACTGCTGCTGTGAGCGGTCAATAATAAGCAAAATCTCTTCAGGTTTGTTATTCTGTTGAATAGGCAGCTGATTACTGTTACACAAAATCACTACTGGATCTTGTGCCTTTAAAACTACCTGCCAGCCGGGTATTGCGACGAACGTCTGCTCTCGAAGCCCTTTAACTATACTGAAAGCACCGGTATAGTCAGTTTTAGGAACCTGGTTGAGATCAGCTATTGTCAGGGGTAAGGATCCCACTACGGGAAGCAAGCGGGGTAAATCTTCTTCAGCTTCGAGGCGGTATATGGGTAATCTGGGGGCTGGACGCTGAGTGCTACCAAAGATTCCTGTGAGTAATTCTTCGATTTGTTGCCGGGCTTGTTGAGTATGAGCAAACATCAAGCCTCGAGCAATCAAACGAGAACGTTCTTGCAAATCATTGTGTTGTTTGGCAAGTTTCCAATACTGATAGGCAACAGCATCACCAGGATGATTGGTGAATCCCTCCGGTGGACGGCTTCTGCGGGAAAAGGTCTTGATTGCTTTGGCAACTTCATGGGCTCCTTCGGAGTTCAAGTTTCTAGCAACGAGAAATTCAGCAGCAGCAGCTCGTTCCTCTTGGGTGAGAATCCGCAACTCGTACAGGGAATCGCTACCGCTAGTCTCAAAACGCGATCGCACTTCATCGGACACCCCCACTGTAATCAAACTTGTGTAAACCTGAGATGCCACCATCACTTGATTCTGTTGAATTGGCTCAAACCCAGTTTCTTCAAAAATTACCTGAGAACTGTAGCCAGCTTTTTGTAGCTGCTGACAGGCTTTACCCCACTCCACCCAGTTGCGTTCTTTGCGCCGCAGTAAGTTTAATAAATCTTCAGCATTTATCTGTTCTGAATTGGTTTGAGGGTGACTTTCAGGAGAGCCTGGTGGTACTTCAGTCATGGTTTAAACAAAAAGAAAACGAACCGTGCCATCAACGGCAATGTGTATTATATCCCGTTAGGGTTTAGTGTGGGAGGATGTCACTTTTGGAAAAAGCCTACAATAGATATTGGGCATGAAATCAATTCTTGAAGTATAAAAGATGAAGATAGTAAGTGTAAAGGCAGCAAGGATAAAGGTGAGGGATGGTGCATCTTTAAATTAATCCTCAAACCTACTAATTGTTAAGGAACCGCAGCCATATATAGCGGTTTTTATAGTAATGAGGTAGACAGGATTTTTTCCCTATTCGCTGTTCCCTATTCCCTATTCCCTATTCGCTGTTCCCTATTCCCTATTCCCTATTCCCTATTCCCTACTCCCCCAAGGGCGGGGTACCTCACCTATTTAATAAATGCTATAACTAGTGTACACTTCTGACTTTATCCATCATACTTTAAACTTGCAGATTACCTGCTTTTTAAGTTCTACACAACTCGATTTTTGTTTTGGATCTGTTTAACTTTTTCTTGTTGTTTGTTCCTCCTATAGCTGGGGGAATTATTGGCTATTTCACCAATGATTTAGCCATCAAAATGTTGTTCCGTCCCTACAGACCAATTTACATCGGTAAGCGTCAGCTACCTTTTACACCAGGTTTAATTCCCCGCAACCAGGAACGGCTGGCTAAGCGAGTGGCTGACACTATTATGGGGTCTCTGCTGACGCCAACAGAGTTACAGCGTCTGGCAAAGCGTCTGCTGCATACTGAACGTGTGGAAGCAGCGATCTTGTGGCTATTAAACTTAGCGCTAGATCAAGTCCGGTCGGATAAGCAACAGAAAACAGCTCATATTCTTGCTGGGATTCTCCGAGACTTGATCGGGGAATCGTTGCCACGTATGCTCAAAGTCTTAGCTCGTCGTAAGGATTTCCTAGAAGCCCAACTTAACCATGTTTTTGACCAGATTTTATTGGAGTTTAAACTGGATCAAGAACAAGCTCGGAAGCTTTCTGAGTGGATCTTAAAAGTAGTACTACCCCCAGATATTTTGCGACAGGCAGTTATTGATTTCCTAACTGACCGCAACATTCAAATCATTGATGAAGACTTTCGGGAAAAGTCCAGTGGGACATACTGGGTGGTGGCAAATTTATTTGGTCTGCGCAATGCTTTGATCCGCCTGCGAAGCTTTTGCCTTGACGAGAAAGAAGCGACTAATGCTCGCATCGAAGAGTTAATTGTGGCTCTAGGAACTCGCGATCGCTTGCGGGAATGGTTGCAAAATGTCTCATTGCAAAATCTGCCTTTGTCAACAGTGAGAAAGCTACGCAAAACTATGCGGGATTCGGTGCGTGCTTATATTCAAGAGGGGGGTGCTGGATTTATACAAGGATTAAATCAATCTATTGACTGGGAAAAGGTGTCTGTGTTAATTGTTAATCGGCTCCGAGAGTCAGCAATTATGACTACATCCTTGGCAATGATTAGCAAGGAACTCGCCTTGGTTATAGAGCGCTACCTGGAGGAGGATTTGGAAAAAATTATGACTGAAGTGATTCCGATTTTATCTATTGATGAGGTGATTGTTGAACGGGTAAACGCTACTTCTCCAAAAGATATGGAAATCACGATTCAGACTTTAGTGAAAAGTGAATTACAAGCTATTGTGAATTTAGGGGGTATTTTAGGAGTGATGGTGGGACTATTTCAAACAGTCTTGCTGCTGTTGACAGGAGGAATTTAATCAGGAATTTAATCAGGATGCTCTCTAGGATTTATCCTGAGCCTGATTCTAGGCAACGGGAGGTTTATCCCATATGCTAAGACCGACGGCTAATGATGGATAAAAGTTTACGAGAACGGGGCCCTCGGTATCTTTCGTATAGTAAAAAGTTTGGTATCATCGTTCTGAGCCAATAAAGTAAATTTAATAACCAACGATGATTAACTTGAATTTTGCCATTGAGCAGATACACTGGTAATTCCACTAATTTAGCTAATCTGGTAAAACTTTCCTGGTCTTTTTCCTCAAAACTTTTTTCTATCAAATACTTAATACTTTTCTGGCATAAGCTAACTAATTTTTTGTGATTTGTCAAGACAATTTCAAAATACTTAATGTAAGAATCCCGCATCAGTGAGCTATTATCGGTGAGATTGAAGCGGTGTTTTCTATAATAGGCTCCGATGATTGGAGTATGGATAAATCTGACGTTCCGTTGCAGAAGTTCTAATACCCATTCTCGATCCTCACAGGCTTTCAGGCGAGTATCAAAATTCCTCTGGTCTAAGAGTTTTTTCTTGAACAGCATCGATTGCTGTAACAAGGGAAAAGGAGAGTCTGCCAGAAAATCTGGACAGATTAGTAGTCGTTGGATTAGCTGTTCTTTGGTGAGAGAACCAACAGGATTAGGCTTGGTTTCAATAATGTTTTCGTTTTGATCAACATAGACCCGTTCATAGTCTGAGTAAAATACTATATTATCACCATTATCACCAGTTACCTCTAAACAGCTCAATTGGAATCTGATCTTATCTTCATGAATCCAATCATCAGCATCTAAGAATTGAATCCATTCTCCAGTGGCTTTATCAGCGCCAAAATTACGAGCAGATGATATACCTCCATTGTCTTTATAAAAGTACTGTATCTGTGGGTGGTAGTGGACTAACTGATCAGCAACTTTGCGGGTATTATCGGTAGAGCCATCATCTACAATAATGCATTCAATCTGGTAAAATGTTTGCGCTAGTACACTCTTTACTGATTGTTCGAGGTACTGGGCTTTATTAAAGGTGGTGATAACTACTGAGACAGATGTATTCATGAAATAAATTCTTTATACCATAGATGGAAATCTAGTAATGACCAAAGTTTGCTGGCATTATCCGGTTGGTAGTCTTGGATTAAGTTATAAACGTTTGCTTCTATAAACGTCTGGTCGGGAAATACTGGTTTCAGGTAATGATTTGATCGACTGACATACATCCTCCCAGAGGTAATCTCTGAGCTAAGAGCTAAAAGGCGATCGCCAGCCGTACTTTTTACGCTTTGTCTTGATGCAGTCGCTCATTGGGGAAACCCTCAAGACCGCGCTGCATCGCTTGCACGACTTTTAGAAGAAGATCTCAGAAAGTAGACCTCAGCAACCGCTTGTCTTGCGACCAAGCTACTTTCCTGGCAAAAGGCTATAGCCATAGCATACTCGACGAACTGGTAATTTTAAAAGGGGGTAGGGGGTTTTAAGGCTGGTTTAATACTGGTCTTATGGGGTATTATGCACTCTGATGGGATTTTGTTCAGCTATGGTCAATTTCAAATCCATGTAGAGCAGCGCATCTTGGTTGGTGATGGGTGCATCTGATGTTTGTCAAAACATCATCGATAAAGAATCCCAGGAAGTATGAACAGATAATTAGCAGTATTTTTTGGTTAGTGAGATTAAGATTTGGGGCACTAATACACCCAATATAATGGCGTTATAATAATTGATTGCGTTTTTTGTAGAACTAAAAAATGAGTATAACCCTCTTAAAAAAAAAGGCTGATTTATTAACATCAATTAGCTCAAGTACCTATTTTTAGCTAGAAACTGACTGGTAATTGAAATTGGCGATCGCGTTTTTAGAGCTAGTTGCACAGAGGTATTGAGTATTTTCCGCAGAGCTCTATTGAAATTTCCCATGGAGCCACTTGTGCAAAAGCCGGTCTACCCTCTGACCATCTCCCCATCTGACCATCCCCCCATCAGCCCCCATTCACAATTTAAATGGGTGACAGCTTACTCCCTCATTTGAGTCACTTATCCTTACTTTCCCTTATTAAGGGACAAGTCTATTAATGTCCGATAGTCAAGGAAAAAGTTAACGTTGAGGAAGTTGAGGGCGAATTCAACAATCGGTAATGTTAACTTTCTTTGTGATCTAACTAGCTCTAGGATCCAAATCAATGGTATATTAGCTAAATTTGGAATCATAATTAGGTAGTCATCACTAACCCCTCGATGAGCCCCTTATCTGGAGAGACAAAACCCGCAAAAGCCCTAGTAGGCGGACGCTACAAAATTATCAACCAACTGGGAGCTGGTGGGTTTGGTCGAACTTTCCTGGCACAAGATATACATTTGCCAAATCAACCCCAATGTGTGGTTAAACATCTTTTGCCCCAAACCGAACAGACGGCAACGCTGCAAATGGCAAGACGCCTTTTCGATAGAGAAGCTCGATTTCTCTACCAGCTAGGTAATCATGACCAGATCCCCCGCCTACTGGCGCATTTTGAGGAAGATCAGCAGTTTTATCTGGTTCAGGAATTGATTGAAGGACAACCTTTGAATCGAGAACTTGTCAAGGGTCATCCGTGTTCACAAGAGCGAGTGATTGCTTTATTAATAGATATTCTACAGGTATTGGCCTTTGTCCATCAACAACAGATTATCCACCGGGATATTAAGCCCTCTAACCTGATCCGCCGCCAAGGGGACGACAAAATCGTGCTGATTGACTTTGGTGCTGTTAAGCAAGTCAGTAGCCAAAACATTAATCCTGAAACTGGGGAAACTCATTTAACGGTTTCTATAGGCACCCAGGGCTATATGCCCCATGAGCAATTGGCAGGAAGGCCCCGCTTTAGCAGTGATATCTATGCTGTCGGGATGGTTGGTATCCAGGCATTAACTGGGGTTCATCCCAAAAACTTGAAGGAAAATCCCACAACTAGTGAAATTGATTGGCAACACTACGCAAAGCAGGTTAGCCCAGAGTTGGCCCATATTCTTGACATTATGGTGCGCTATGATTTCCGTGACCGCTATCAGACAGCAGCTGAGGCTCTAGAGGTACTGGCTAGTTTACCAAGACAGCAACTGTTGTCATTAGCTGAGGAAGAAATCCCTACTCAGGAAATTACCGGTGAAAGCCAGTCTGGGATGGAACTCCCAATTCCCGACATTAGGAAGCTAGCAAACACTACAGTCCCCTCGTCAATGATCACCAGGAGTCAAAGTAGAACTACGCCTCAACTTGACATCACCGAACATTCGAGAGGTTCAGCAACTAACCGGACAACACTATCTATTCCGCAACGATTGGTGAAGTTGGGCTTAATTACTGTATCGATAACTATCTTGGGGGTGGGCTTGGTGCTGTTGAAAACTTTTCTATCTGCCCAAGCAACTGGTGAAAATACTGACTATAAGGCTGACTATATCACTGAATATAAGACTGACTATAGTACTGAGGCTAAGGTCACAGCGGAGCAACTTTTAGACGAAGCTGACCAATTGCGGAAATCTCGACAGTACCAGGAAGCTCTAAAACTATACGACCAAGCGATCGCTAAAAAAGCAGATTTTGCGGAAGCCTATTGGGGCAGATGCTACAGTCTGAATAAACTCCAACAGCCGGAGATGGCAGTTGTTGCTTGTAATGATGCCTTATATTTCAAACCTAACTACCCAGAAGCTGTGTGGAGCCTTGGTCAAGCCCTTGACCAACAGCAACGGTCTGTAGAAGCCCTCAGACTCTATAACCAAGCCCTTACCCTTAAGCCAGATTTAACGGAAGCTTGGCTTTCACAGGGAATAACCCTCCAAAAGTTGGGTCGTTCTGTTGAGGCGATTACGGCTTTGGAGAAAGCGATCGCACTTCAACGAGATTTGGCAGAGGCTTGGATGATTAAGGGGGAAGCTCAGATAACACTAGGACGCTTTAATCAGGCAATCACTTCTTTAAATAAGGCACTCCAGATTGAACCTAACCACCGGAATGCCCTGAAGCTACGTCAGCAGGCACGGAAGAAACTGAAACGCTAAATTCAGTAGTTCCAAAACTCGACTCTCGGACCATCTGCATCTGTAGTCCTACTTTGACGAATTGGTATTACTTTACCGAGTTGCCTACACTATAGATATTTTCTCTTATTTCCCAACAGGTCTAAGGTCGGTCTCATTAAGAATTAACCATTAACAATAACAATTACTAAAAATTACACAATAATTAACAATTAATAATTCACCTTAACAATTAACCAGTAACGATGAAAATGACCAATCACAGCAGGACTTGTTAAGTAATGTTACGGACTTTTGTTAAGGTGTATTGCAACTTGACCCCAAATATTAGGGAAGGTTCAGATCACAGGAAAGTCCATGATAGGATTCATTCCGTAGCTTAAAAAACCATGGGAGAAAACATGCCAGCACTAAGGGTTGCAGTAGTTGGTTCGGGACCAGCAGGCTCTTCTGCTGCCGAGACGTTAGCTAAAGCAGGAATCGAAACCTATTTGTTTGAGCGTAAGCTGGACAATGCTAAGCCCTGTGGTGGTGCGATTCCACTATGTATGGTGAGTGAGTTTGACCTGCCACCAGAAATTATTGACCGGCAAGTGAGAAACATGAAGATGATCTCACCATCTGATATTGAAGTTGATATCCATATAGAAAAGCAAAACGAATATATTGGAATGTGCCGTCGCGAGGTGCTTGATGGGTTCATGCGCAATCGTGCGGCTGAGTTGGGGGCTAACTTAATTAATGGCACCGTTTATAAACTCGATATTCCCACCAGTAACTCTCAACCCTATACCATCTATTATTCTGACCATTCTGATGGCAGTGTCAAGGGAACCCACAAAACCTTGAAAGTAGATGTGGTAATTGGAGCTGATGGGGCAAATTCCCGGGTTGCCAAAGCAATTGATGCTGGGGATTACAATTATGCGATCGCGTTCCAAGAGCGAATCAGTCTGCCAGATAACATGATGAATTACTACCAAGACCTGGCAGAAATGTATGTGGGTAATGATGTCTCTCCTGATTTCTACGCCTGGGTCTTCCCTAAATACGACCACGTTGCTGTTGGTACCGGCACTATGAGGGTCAACCAAGCCCTGATCAAAAAGCTACAAGCAGGGATTCGTGCCCGTGCGGCTAAGAAACTTGTGGGTGGGAAAATTATCAAAGTGGAAGCCCATCCGATTCCTGAGCATCCGAGACCTAGACGTGTAGTTGGTCGGGTAGCTTTGGTAGGTGATGCTGCTGGAACAGTCACTAAATCCTCTGGCGAAGGCATTTACTTTGCGGCTAAATCAGCTCGCATGTGTGCTGAAACCATTGTGGAAACCTCTAACAGCGGTAGCCGTATCCCCACAGAGAATGACCTCAAGCTTTACCTTAAGCGCTGGGATAAGAAATACGGCATGACCTACAAAGTCCTAGATATTCTACAACGAGTTTTCTATAACTCCGATGCTAGCCGGGAAGCCTTTGTAGAGATGTGCGCTGACAAGGATGTGCAGCGGCTGACCTTCGATAGCTATCTCTACAAAACCGTTGTACCTGCTAATCCTCTTATCCAAATGAAGATTACAGCGAAGACAATTGGTAGCTTGTTGCGGGGCAATGCCTTGGCTCCCTAGAAGTTGATTAATTTTTGATGAGATGTAGCCAACTGACTAACGGCGATAAAGCTTACCCCCGCCTTAAGGGCGGGGGCTTTCCCCTCTAGCTTCAGAAAATAGATTTGTAGTAGCTCTGACATCACCAAGTTCATCCTAGGCAGTCGCCGAATTCACTTCTAGGGTCTTTTCTGTATTAGGTAACTCTAAGCAATAACCTGCTCCATAAACCGTTTTGATGTACTTAGGATGGCGGGGATCAGGTTCTAGCTTGGTTCTCAGGTGACGAATATGCACTCGAATTGTTTCGATATCATCGTCAGGGTCATACCCCCAAACCTCTTTAAGGATTTCGCTGGGAGAAACAGTTTGACCATGCCGCTGCAGTAAACAGTGCAGTAGTTCAAACTCCAGATGGGTCAGTTTCACGGTTTTATCAAACCAAATCGCCTCAAACCTTTCTGGAACCAGGGTCAAAGGACCATAGTTCAGGATTTCTGTATGCTTAGCAGCTTGGGGAATTCGGTCTGTGCGCCGTAGTAATGCTCGCACTCGCGCCAGCATTTCTTCGAGTTCAAAGGGTTTGGTGAGATAATCATCGGCACCAGCATTAAAGCCTTCTACCTTATCTTGGGTTTGACCTAGGGCAGTCAACATCAATACTGGAATATCGGAAGTGCGTTCATCCCGACGTAATCGTTGGCAGACGGTGAAACCATCTACCTTGGGTAGCATCAAGTCTAGCATAATCAGGTCTGGCTGCAGTTGCAGAGCTAGAGCCTGACCCTTGATGCCATCCATTGCTTGACTAACATCGTAGCCAGCCATCTCCAAATTGATGGTGACTAATTCTGAAATTGCGGGGTCGTCATCGATGACCAGTATCCGGGGCATCACTAAGGAGTTGTTGCTAAGGTGTATCCGTTAACGTTCGATAAGAACTATTTTAGAATAGTAACAATACTTATACGATTATAAAGGCAGACTTTACGTTTGTTGTAAACAAAAGCTAAGAAATTTTAAGATTTACTAATTTTCCGAGAAACTACCTGGATCTGAGTGCTAGAGTCATGAGTCCTGACTAGAAAGGATAAATTCCTGGTGCTTGCACTGTTGAAACTTGGCTATACTCTCCTAGTCAGGAGGGTTGAGGACTCAGCCCTCATAACTGTTTAGCTTGGGAACTAGTAGGGTAGCACTCAAGGTACCACCCTAGGGAAACTTAGGTCTGTTCAGGACTAATCAGTTTCACGTTTTTGGCTAAACCCAGCTGTTGTAGGAACTGAATCGTCATCCAAGTCAGGTCAATTTCCCACCATTTCATCCCATGCCTTGCAGAATACTGATAGGCATGGTGATTGTTGTGCCAGCCTTCGCCATAGGTTAGTAGGGCTACCCACCAGCAGTTTTTTGAGCAATCATTAGACTCATAGGTGCGATAACCAAATTTGTGAGTAGCACTGTTGACAAACCAGGTACAGTGAAACACCAG
This sequence comes from Moorena sp. SIO1F2, assembly GCF_010672755.1. Classification (NCBI taxonomy): domain Bacteria; kingdom Bacillati; phylum Cyanobacteriota; class Cyanophyceae; order Coleofasciculales; family Coleofasciculaceae; genus Moorena; species Moorena sp. SIO1F2. The sequence continues at coordinate 13,134 of NZ_JAAHFV010000062.1, read as the reverse complement.
TACTAGCCGCACAAAAATCCCCCACACTACAAATGGCCAACCACCGATGGCATAGAGCAACAGTCCTAGAACCACTTGAACAAGCACAAAATACTTGTCCAAAAACTGATAAACCCGATCTCCAGAAATATCTTTAGTGAATTTAGAAATTTGCTCATCAGCAGGAATTTTATGCAACATCCAAGCCATGTGACTCCACCAAAAGCCTTGATGGGAGTCATGAGGATCCGGTTGGGTGTCAGAGTGCAAATGATGGATGCGATGTAGTCCTACCCAATGGATCACTCCTCCTTGACAGGAAATGGTACCACAGAAAACTAGGAAGTATTCTAACCACTTGGGTGTCTGAAAACTGCGGTGGGTCACTAAGCGATGCCATCCCAGAGTTACCCCCAAGCCCCCTGTCACCCAGTGGAAAAAGATCATTAAGCCTACTGCTGTCCAGTTAAAGTTGCTCGGAAGTAAGGCAAACAGCGCTGTTAGGTGAATAAAGGCCATATAGGTAATAACGACCCAATCTAAACGATGATTATCTGAAGTAGCAATTGTCATGCAGTAAGTCTAATAGGATACAAATTGTAATAACCCGCTCTCTTTGATCTAAAATTTCGAGGCGCGAATTTTGGGAATGAACAGCTCTCAAAGGCTGCAAGCAGCAGAAAAAGCACTATTTCCGATCTTTTATGGTATTGACACCGCCGTCAAGCAAAATCTCAAAAAGGTACTGAATTCTTTTCGAGCACATCGTGTAGGAGTGCATCACTTTGCTAGTGTTTCAGGCTATGGACATGATGATTTAGGACGTAAAACTCTCGATCAGGTATTTGCTGATGTCATGGGAGCTGAATCTGCGGCTGTTCGCGTACAATTTGTATCCGGAACCCATGCGATCGCATCTTGCCTGTTTGGGGTATTGCGTCCTTCGGATGAAATGCTAGCGATTGCCGGTGCCCCTTACGATACCTTGGAAGAGGTGATTGGTTTACGAGGTGATGGTCAAGGTTCCCTACTAGAATTTGGGATTCGTTACCGCCAGTTGTCCCTAACTAGTGAGGGAAGTTTAGATTGGTCAGCCTTGGCAACAGCGGTAGGAGAGAATACCCGCCTGGTTTTCATTCAGCGTTCCTGTGGGTATTCTTGGCGAAAGAGTCTTTCAATATCAGAAATCGAAAAAATTGTCAAGCTTGTCAAACAACAAAATCCTGATACTATCTGTTTTGTCGATAACTGTTACGGGGAATTTGTAGAAGAGCGAGAACCAACAGCAGTAGGAGCAGATTTGATGGCGGGTTCCTTGATTAAAAATCCTGGGGGAACGATTGCTACTGCTGGAGGCTATGTCGCTGGAAAAGCTGACTTAGTTGAAGCGGCGACCTGTCGTCTGACTGCTCCAGGGATTGGTAGTTCAGGTGGGGCGACTTTCGATCAGAATCGATTGCTGTTTCAAGGATTATTCCTAGCTCCCCAAATGGTTGGTGAAGCCCTCAAAGGGAGTCATTTAATCGCTCATACTCTTTCAGAACTGGGTTATCCTGTCAATCCCCCACCGATGGTACCCCGTCGGGATGTGATTCAAGCAGTTGAGTTGGGTTCACCGGAAAAATTAATCGCTTTCTGTCGAGGGATACAACGGCATTCCCCGATAGGTTCCTACCTCGACCCTGTGCCAGCAGCAATGCCGGGTTATGAGAGTCAGTTAGTGATGGCTGGGGGGACTTTTATTGATGGCAGTACGTCGGAATTTTCTGCAGATGGTCCTTTAAAGGAGCCTTATATTGTGTTTTGTCAGGGCGGAACCCATTGGACTCATATTGCGATCGCATTAGAAGCTGCCATTGAAGCAATCGGAATAGCTGATAGCTGATAGCTGTTGGCGTAGCCTGCACGTAGCGCATATGATTCTTGTCGCTAGTCTTATCCATAGTTAAATTACTATAGCACTATCGTTCTAAATCCTTGATCACTTTCTCCCAATACCACTTTTCTGGCATTCCTGGGTATTTTCCTTTAGCCAAGTCAAGTAGGCGTGTTGCGATATCCGATTGTCCTCCTACCAGTCTCAGTAATCTTTGTTGCAACTCCCTACTAGGTTTAGTATTTGATGGTGCTTGTGATTCTTGATTGCTCGACCCCTCGGTCAGTTGTAATGGCTGTAGCTGTTTGAGTTTATCGAGTAGTTTCCGATAATTAGTCCAGTCTTGTTGATCGAAATACAGGTTTGCCGCTTGTTGATAATCTTCAAATGCTCCCCGTAGATCCTCAAACTTTTCACGAGCGGTTGCCCGATAACGATATGATTGAGCATCATTGGGTTTAAGAGTAATAACTCGGGAATAATCTTCGATGGCTTGCCGATAGTCTCCCATCTGGATATAGGCATTACCCCGATGAATCAAGACATCCCGATTTTCCGGATTGCTTTGTAGTAACTTGGTCAAGTCATCAATAGCTCCCCGGTAATCTCCCAGTTCAATGCGGACTAATCCTCGATGGTAACGGACCTGAGCATCTTGGGGATTTAGTTCCATAGCTTGACCAAGGTCTTGAATTGCTCTGCTGTAATTACGAAGTTTGCAGTGAACAATACCTCGATAGCAATAGGCTTGAGCATTTTTTGGGTCAACCTCAAGCAGCCAGTTGAAATCCTCCAAGGCTTCTCGGTATTTGCCTGTGTTAACTTTATTTATTGCTTGATGACAGAAATCTTTAGTCTGTGATCGACCTAAAGCTAGTATTTGCTGTTGTTGAATTTGATTGATACTCTCAAGACAACGACGACAATTTAATTTATCTTTTTGGTCTAGGTAGAGCTGAGCTGCTTGTTTAAATGATGCGATCGCAGCCTGATTATCTCCTAACTTACGGTAGGCACTACCTTGAAGCTTACAAGCAGCAGGCTGGTTAGGATTAATTTTAAGTATTTGATTGGCATCTTCTATTGCTCCAGTGGCATCTCCCAGTGCCAATCGAGCCAAACCTCGCCCGAAATAAACTTCAATACTTTCAGAATTGATTTGTAAAGCCTTAGTATAATCAGCGATCGCCCCTTGTTTATCCCCTAAGTCAAAGCGAGCCATAGCTCGTTTATAGTAGGCTTCGGCGAAGTTCGGATTAATCTCTAAGGCTTTGTCAAATTCCTCAATTGCTTCGTTCAAGTCTCCTTGACGAATTTTATCTATTCCTCGGTAGTAAAACTCTGCTTCCATTGCTTCTGACTCTGAATCAACTACCATTCCTACTTTAGTTGGTTTATTATTGTTTTTTTTGTAATGTTGATGAGTAAAATTTGAGAAAATTCATGAGTTTCCCGGATGTGAGTAAAGTTTCCAACTTTCCCTATCTTCTCCATCTTGCTTCTCATTGGGGATCTGGAACTGTCCACCAAGCCAAAGCATAAGCTTGAGACGGCTGATTAACCTGTTGTTGATACTGAACCCGAATTTTGTAGCGACCCTGAGCAGGGACTTGGCAGAAAATATGTTCCACAGCATCCGCTTCACTGATAGAAGCACAGACACTTTTGGTAATGTCCTCTTCTCCCACTGGCATTAAATAGAGGTCAAGATTATTCAAACCGCGATCGCGAAAACTCTCCCCAAAATCATAAGCATCATTATTATTCTCATCCTCTAACTCCACCAAACGGTCCCAAGCCAGAGTCAAGGAGATAAAACTTCCTTCTGCTAGGGGTTTTGTCAACACATAGTCCCGATAAGATGATTTCTCCACAGCACGGTAATCCCAACCCACTGGTGGCACTCCAATGCCACTGGGACTCCATTGGCCTAGTTTAAATTGCTGGTAAGCTCGAAACCCATTTAGATGTCCTGTCCCCATCTGCATATCCAGAGGAATTTTAGGGTCTTGGTAAGCATCAGACTCTAACCAGTGGTGATTATCCTTTGCGCGAATCGTCCGACTCATCCCTAGTAGCATCCCATCACCGAGATCTTGGATTTTGTCAGCAGAATTAAGCAACACTGCCTTCATCACTTCATGGCGTCGGGAATCTGTACTCCAATTCATCCACAAGCGATGCAGCCCGGTATTGGGGGTTTCCGCCCTGAGGGACTGCATCAAGAATAGTTTTTGTTGTCTTGAGCGCAGCTTGCGCAAAGCGGAATCACCAAATTCCTGTAGCAATGCTACAGCACCAGTGATATGGGGAGCAGCAAAACTGGTACCACTGACCTGAGTCACTTTACCTTTGAGGTCATACAACGATATCTTGTTGCCAGGAGCTACCAAATTAATCGAGCGGCGGGAACCAACATTAATTTCTTGCCGAATCAGACGACGACCAATGCCAACTGGTAAAGCACTCAAGTTAGCAAAGTCTACCTTATTAAAAACTCCCTGACGCTTGGCTGTGTATGCTGCATTGATACCATTAAAATTATCTGTTGGGATCGGAATGCCCCCTTTCCCTTGGTTGCCAGCAATCACATACAAGACATCATGCACCCTAGCTGACCAATCGATACATAGAGTTAACAGCGCATTGCCATCCAGCACCGCTTCCTCCCTCGGGTCCCGCTGTAGGGATTCACCAAAACTAAAATTAATTGCCCGCACATCTGAGCCATTTTGCTGAGCAATATGCTGAGCCGCCAGGCACTCTTCTGGTTGTCCACTCCTAGACAGGGAGCCAACTGCTGAAGCGTAGAGTTTTGCATCAGGTGCTACTCCCCGCAAGGCTTTGTCTCGACTAACCATCACAGCTGCTACCATAGCCGCATGTTCATCAACATGGGTATTAGGTTTTGCGGGGGTGTTGCGATAAAATACTCCGGCAGGAGTTACTGTCCGATTCTTGATAGCGGCCTTATCCTTACCAAATAATCCAGGTCTACCAATTTCTACTTGCCCAATGGCAATTTTGCGACCGGTTAAATTATAGGGAGGTTGGTGTAACCGATAGACATTAATACCAGCTTCTGAGATTGATGTATCTAATCCCAAGGCTGGCGCGATTACCCCTGAGATACTTATACCACCCAATAGCCATACCAGTGTTTTTTGGATCGGAGTTTTCATAATTGTTTACACAGAGCGCGTTGATTGATGTCCCACTACTTAGCAATTTCCCAGACACTTCGCTAGATCTAGCTATAGCGTTTCTCATATTTGTGAGGTAAACAGGATTTTCTCCCTGTTCCCTCTTTTCCCCTCCTGGGAGGGGTTAGGGCGTGTTTTCAAAGTTTTCCGCAAGATTTGGATCCCCCCCAGCCCCCCTTAAAAAAGGGGGGAGCCATAGTCAAAGTCCCCCTTTTTTAAGGGAAACGGGGGATCTCCGAGGCAAGAAGACACACCCTAGGGGTGGGTTCCTGTTCCCTACTCCCTACTCCCTACTCCCTACTCCCTACTCCCTACTCCCTACTCCCTACTGCCGCGCACCCCCAAGGGAGGGGTACCTCACCCAATTGAGAATCCCTATAAAGTATTAAGCTGTGTTTAGATCGATGCAGTTCACTCCCATGAAACTACAACGGACAACTCTGATTTTAGTCATTTCTGCCATCCTCCTGGGGGGAGGTGTATATATTTATGAAATTCAGGGTTCTCAAAAGCGAGAAGCTGCTAAAACCCCTAAAAAACCTATATTTAATTTCACTCAAGACGAGATTCAATCGTTTACTGTTAATAGTGATGACAAGACGTTAGTATTTGAGCGAGCCAGTGAGCCAGAATCGGGTTGGCGGATGAAAAAGCCCAAAGAGGCGACAGCTAGTGATGCGGTTGTTTCCTTTTTGTTGAACTTGCTGGCTCAGGGGAAAAGCGATCGCATTCTGACGGTTAGCCCTGACCAACTTCCAGAGTATGGATTGGACAAGCCCTCAGCAACTATAACAGTGAAACTGAAAAATCAGGACAGTCCGAGGCTGATCTTAGGCAACTTGGACTTTACTCGCAGTTTCCTATATGCTCAAGTCTTACCACTGGATTCCAAATCTGAGCAGTCGGAGGTGCTGTTAGTACCAGTGGACTTTCAGTATGCGGTCTCACGCCCCCTCTCAGAATGGCTGGTTAATCAGGACAAGGCTGAAGAAGACAAGCCATCTGCTGCTGAAAAAACTGACTAGTACCAAATCCACAGAAGTTAGGTTCTCCGTAGTTTTGATAACAGCTTTGACAGTCAACCGAGGGGTCGCTAGAGTGAAAGTTATCTATACACACGAGCAGCTAATCACGGCCTTAATGTATGTCGAAGGCGCAAGTACAATTCACTTATGGTAAAAGAACAATCCTATTGGGGATGCCAACAGAGCCTGATCTCCCCAGACAAAGAGCTTTTAGCCATCCTTAAATACATCTGCACTGAGTCCAATAAAATCTACAATTGCGCTGTCTATTACGCTAGGCAGATCTGGTTCAAGACCAAGCGAATTGTGGGTAGAGCTGAAGTTTGTGCCCAGATGAAACATAATCGGCACTTTACGGCAATGTATGTGAGTGCATCACAGCAAGTCTGTAACGGTGTAGCTGAGTCATTTCGGTCATTTCAAAAACTCAATAAGTTGTTCTGGACTGGATTTCTTGACCAGCGACCTAAACCACCGAGTTACCGTAAGGCTGGACTATTCACTGTTTCATATCCCAAGCGATGGTTGAAATTAGTTGGCGAAAAGATACGCTTACCACTTGGTAGGCAGGTAAAGACATGGTTTGGGTTAGCTGAATTTTTCATTGATATGCCGTCTAACCTAGACTGGGCATCTATCAAAGAGGTTCGTATCCTTCCCAGGAATGGGGCATTCTATGCCGAATTCGTCTATAAGATGGAGCCTCAAAAGATTGACGTAAACCTAACCAAAGCGCTGGGCGTTGACCATGGGATCGATAACTGGCTAACATGCGTCGATACCTTGGGGAATAGCTTCATCGTTGATGGGAAGCACATCAAAAGTATGAACCAGTGGTATAACAAGCGCGTGGCAACCCTTAAAGAGGGGCACAATGAAACCTACTGGACAAAGCTACTCGCTACCATCACAGAGAAGCGTAACCGACAGATGAGAGAAGGCATCAACAAAGCCGCTCGAATAGTCATCAATCACTGTTTGGAGCATAGGATCGGGACTATCGTCTTCGGGTGGAACGAGGGACAAAAAATCGGTGCCAACATGGGTCGCAAGACTAACCAGAAGTTTGTACAGATTCCCACCGCACGGCTCAAAAAACGCATCGCCCAGTTATGCGACCTGTACGGCATTGAGTTTATTGAGACTGAGGAAAGCTATACAAGCAAAGCATCAGCCCTAGACAATGATGATATTCCCGTATTCGGTGAAAAACCCGATAGTTGGAAACCATCGGGGAAAAGGTTGAAGCGTGGCTTATATCGCACAGCTCAAAACTGGTATGTGAATGCCGATTGTAATGGAGCCATGAACATTATCAGGAAAGTAGCGGGAACCATGGGCATTGACCTGATGGAACTCAGTAGGGGCGCTTTGACTACGCCTGTGAGATTACGATTATGGAATTCTCACGAATCCCCGCGTATGCGCGACCGGGGAGTGTCAAATTTTGTGCTGTTCTATTGATAAAGTTAGTTCTAGCAAATGCTAGCCGCAACATCAAATTGATTATTCTCCTAAAAGGATCTTAAACACTATGGATATCCTTCTTAGCATACTCGCCCCAATTGTTTTAGTAGCTTTTGGATACAGCGTCGGTACGACAAAAGTTGTCCAAGAGGGAAATGAAGCTCTAGTAGAACGCTTTGGTAAGTATCGTAAAAAACTAGAGCCTGGTCTTAACTTCAATGTAGTTCCATTTATAGACAAGATTGCCGTAGAAGATAGTACCCGTGAGCAGATTTTAGACATTGAACCCCAGCAGGCAATCACCAAAGATAACGTGCAGGTAGAAGTCGATGCCATCGTGTATTGGCAAATTTTAGATATGTACAAAGCTTATTATGCTGTAGACAATGTTCATGAGGCAATTGAAAATTTAGTTATGACTACCCTGCGTTCTACCATTGGTCAGTTGGAACTAGACGAGACTTATGCCTCTCGAGACAGAATCAATCAGACCTTACTACAACAACTAGATGATGCCTCTGCTGATTGGGGCGTCAAGGTCATGCGGGTTGAGGTGCAAGAGATTAAACCACCCCAGACCATTATCGATGCCCTAGAGAAGGAGCGAGCTGCTAAGAGTGAGAAACAAGCCAAAATTTTACAGGCTGAAGGTACAGTGGAGTCGATCCAAATGATCTCCAAAGCTCTTGAAGAGGAAGCTAATACTCAGAAAGTCCTACAGTTCTTGATCGCTCAACGCTATGTAGAAGCCAATGAAAAATTAGGTGAAAGCAGCAATTCTAAAGTCGTCTTTATGGATCCAAAAGCACTGAGCGAAGCTATGACTGATTTGCTTCAAACTGAATCTGTGGGTCATAGTAATTAGGGCATTGAAACTCTCGGGAAAAGCCCATCAAAGCATATGCGCTATGCCCATTAGCTGATACGCGACACGCTGATAGCTGATAGCTGACGGCTGAATCATTACACACGCCAAATCGCATCAGCAACACGGCAGACATCGAGGAGCTCGCTAACATCGTGTACCCGCAGGATGTCTGCTGAACCGGCAATGGCACTGCAACAAGCCGCAGCAGTTCCCCAAATTCGACCATTGGGGTCTGGTTGATTGATGATGCGTCCAATAAAGCTTTTGCGAGATACTCCTACTAACATCGGTACACCAAGGGCATCAAACCTAGGGAGTTGCCGCAGAATCTCTACACTTTGCTCAGCGGTTTTGGCAAAACCAATGCCTGGGTCAATAATAATATGCGATCGCTTAATTCCTTCTGCGATTGCGGCATTGACCTGCTCCTCCAGGAAGCTATAGATTTCCCCAATTAAGTCTTTATAGTCAGTTAGTTTTTGCATGGAAACGGGGGTGCCTCGGATATGCATTAACACAATGGGTACCCCCAACTGGGCTACGACTGGCAACATGTCTGGGTCAAATGTGCCACCGGAAATATCATTGACCATATCCGCACCAGCTTCTACCGCAGCCTTGGCCACAGATGCTCTAGTGGTATCTACAGAAATCGGTATCTTCACCACTGAACGCATTGCCTTTACCACAGGCACAACTCGTTTCAGTTCCTCCCCTAGGGAAATTTGCTCGGCACCAGGTCGAGTCGATTGACCACCAATATCGATAATATCAGCACCAGCATCTACTAGAGCCTGAGCTTGCCTTAAGGCAGCTTCTGGGGTATAATATACTCCGCCATCACTAAAACTATCGGGGGTAACGTTCAAGATACCCATGATATAGGTTCGTTTGCCCCAGTGGAAAGAATAGTTCTGGATGGTTAATTTTTCTTTATCCATCACTATATAGATCATGGCTAATTGCGAATTGAAAATTGCCCATTGCAATTAACCAATTAACTAACTAACAATTAACAATTAACAATTAACAATTAGCCAATGACTAATTACAACTACTGATAATTGACAATCCTGGCAAAGCTCGCAGGTTCCAAGCTTCCTCCGCCCACCAGTACTCCATCAATTTCTGATTGAGCCATAATTTCATCAATATTATTGGGTTTGACGGAGCCACCATATTGAATTGGGACATTAGCTTCCTTGAGTAAGGAGCGAATCAATCCAATGATTCGATTCGCTTCTGATGCATCACAAGTGTCTCCAGTACCAATTGCCCAGATCGGTTCGTAAGCAATCACTAAATTTTGCTGGTCAACGTTGACTAGGTCTTTTTCCAACTGCTTGGTAATAATTTCTTCTGTTTCACCAGCATCCCGTTGTGCTTTAGTTTCCCCAACACACAGAATCGGAATCAAACTGTGACGCTGAGCAGCGTGAAGGCGTTTATTAACGGTTTCGTCAGTTTCGCCGAAGTATTGACGCCGTTCACTATGACCAACAATGACATAGTGCACACCAATTTCCTTGAGCATTGCACCAGCAATTTCACCCGTGTAGGCTCCAGCATTTTCCCAGTGAATATTCTGAGCCCCGATCTGTACAGGAGTATTTTGTACATGCTCAGACATCACACCCAAGTCGGTGAAGGGAGCACACAGAACAACCTCCCGTTCTATGGGAGTTTGCTCCAGCTCAGGCAAAAATCCCTTTAAAAACTCAGCGGTTTCCGCTTGAGTTTTGTTCATTTTCCAATTACCAGCTATAACAATTTTGCGCACAGCTTAACTAAATCATCTCTAAACCATAATGCATTCTTTAGTTTAAAGCTTTTACTTACGCCAATATCAGAAATGTTAGACTTTTGCTGTTCACTGAGCTGATCAGACGATACTCCTAGGGTAAGTTCAGGGAAGCATCATAAGAGTAAGGTCAATTTATTCCCCCAACTCCCCAGACGCTTCTTACATCTGTTCTCTACAGTCTTGAGAAGCTTCCCTGCTCCTGACGCTTCACCATCATCTAGCTAGCCTAGCTAGGTTATAACGCTGCTGCTTCCCGTGCTGCCGCAGCTTCGTCGGGATGAATGTTCAAACGGGTTAAATTAAGACGACCCTTGTTGTCAATTTCCCGTATTTTGACAACTACCTCATCTCCTACCGCTAACTCATCTTCCACTTTGCCAACTCGATAGTCAGCTAGTTGGGAAATGTGAATCATACCTTCTTTGCCAGGAAGTATTTCCACAAAGGCACCAATGGGAATAATCCGGGTGACACGACCAACATAGACATCCCCTTCATGCAGCTTGCGGGTTAAGCCTTGGATGATATTGATCGCTTTTGTGGCTCTGTCCCCATCCATAGCAGATACGGTAACTGTACCGTCATCTTCAATATCGATTTTTGCCCCAGTTTGCTCGGTAATTCCTTTAATTGTCTTACCCCCTGGACCAATCACGGTACCAATGAACTCTGGATCAATCCTCATGGTTAAGAGGCGAGGAGCAAAGGGTGACATGTCTGTGGAGGGTGTGTCAATCACCGCCAGCATCTTTTCTAGGATATGCAGTCTGGCAGGTTTGGCTTGCTCAATGGCCTGGGCTACCGTATCCATGGACAGACCAGTTATTTTCATGTCCATTTGCAAAGCCGTGATGCCAGTATCGGTACCAGCGACTTTGAAGTCCATGTCACCCAAAAAGTCTTCAATACCTTGAATATCGGTGAGAATGCGGACTTCCTCTCCTTCTTTGATCAAACCCATGGCTGCACCACTAACGGGTTTGGTAATGGGTACACCTGAATCCATCAAGGCCAGAGTTGAACCACAAACTGAGCCCATGGAGGTGGAACCATTGGAGGAGAGCACTTCCGATACCACTCGGATCACATAGGGAAACTCGTGTTGAGGGGGCAACACTGGCACTAATGCTCGTTCAGCTAAGGCTCCGTGACCAATTTCACGCCGTCCGGGCGATCGCAATGGCTTGACTTCCCCTACAGAAAAGGGTGGGAAATTGTAGTGGTGCAGATAGCGCTTCTCATCTTCTGGGTTAAGGTCATCTAGAGTTTGGGCATCTCCAGGTGTTCCCAAGGTAACTGTGGATAGGACTTGGGTTAGTCCTCGGTTGAACAAAGCGCTACCATGAACTCGCTGAGGTAATAGACTGATTTGACAAGAGACAGGACGCACTTGGTCTAGCTTGCGACCATCTACGCGCACTCCCTCTTCCACAATCTGAGTACGCATCAGTTTTTTGGTGAGGCTTTTGAACAGCTTATCGACTAATGCGCTATTTTCCGTAACCGCTACACGGATTGGGTCATCTTCTGTGAGTTGGGCAATTTCTGCTTTGACAGCACTGTCCTTAACCTCATCTAAGGCAACATCCCGACGGTTTTTGTCCAGGTCAAATTGGGAAAGGACAGCTTTAATTTTGTCAGTGGCGCGATCGCGGATAAATTCTTCTAGATTCGAGTCTACGGCTGGAGGTTCGCCAATCACTATGTCAATTCCCAACTCCTCAAGCAGGTCTTGCTGGGCTTTGATCAAGTCTTGTACCGCTTCGTAGCCGAAGTCGATGGCTTCGATTATATCTTGTTCGGGTAATTGATTGGCACCGGCTTCCACCATAATTACCCCTTGTGGGGAACCAGCCACGACTAAGTCCAAGTCGCCGTTTTCGATTTCTTTGTAGGTGGGATTAATCATAAAATCATCCCCGAGTAACCCTACCCGTACCGCTGCCATTGGTCCATAGAAGGGAATGCTGCCCTGCAAGACAGCAATTGATGCACCAGTAACTGCCAAAACATCTGGCGGTACTTGTTCATCCATAGACAGGGTAGTTGCTACAATCTGTATATCATCTCGTAGCCAACTGGGAAATAACGGACGCAAGGGACGGTCAATTAGACGGCTAGTTAGGATTACTTTTTCTGGAGGACGGCCTTCCCTTCTTAGGAAACCACCTGGAATCCGACCTGCTGCGTAGAGTCTTTCTTCGTAGTCAACTACCAAGGGCAGAAAATCGACCCCTTCTCGACCAGGGGCACGAGTTGCTGTCACTAAAACTGCTGTATCCCCCGACTGTATCATTACTGAACCACCAGATTGAGGGGCAAGTAGACCTACTTTGAGTCTAATATCCCGTCCATCAAAGGATATTGACTTGTCTATCTCTACCATTTCGGTACTTTTTCCTTCTTTGTTTGATCACTGTTCTCGTTCTGTCGCAATCGTAGCATTTATCACTCGGGGGGGGTGTTAAGTAGGGAGTAGGGAGTAGGGAGTGGGGAGTAGGGAGTGGGGAGTAGGGAGTAGGGAACAGCGGATCTGGGAACAGGGAGCTGCGGAGGAATGAAAAAATTTCTATGCACCTGATTAGACTAGGAAACGCTATACTTTTTGATGGTGTTTGGCTAAGGGATCAACTCCTTGACGCCTAGGGCGTGTCTTCAAACTCGGAGATCCCCCTAAATCCCCCTTAAAAAAGGGGGACTTTGAGAATGGCTCCCCCCTTATTAAGGGGGGCTGGGGGGGATCATAATCTTGCGGAAAACTTTGAAAACACGCCCTAGGGTTGCTTGGTTTTTCACAGCGGCCAATTTTATTCTGGAGTCACATCAGCGGTTTTTAAGACTTTCAATCCTACTGAATACTATCACTAATAGACATATATTTTACTTAAATTTTAACAATTTTTTTCAGTACA
>NZ_JAAHFV010000619.1:0-1932 GCF_010672755.1 Moorena sp. SIO1F2 | reverse complement strand
CTGCTCCCTGCTCCCTGGCTTAGAATGAGTATTAATGATTATAGCGTTAATTGCATGTATGAGGTAAAATAATTCACCTCAAAGTCCCCCTTTTTAAGGGGGACCAACGGGGGATCCATTTGTACCTCATGAGTTCTATAAAAACTATAGATTACTTTACCCAACCTACTTTAATTGCTTTTTTTTTCCCTACCGATTCCCTGCTCCCTGCTCCCTGGTTTAGAATGAGTATTAATGATTATAGCGTTAATTGCATGTATGAGGTAAAATAATTCACCTCAAAGTCCCCCTTTTTAAGGGGGACCAACGGGGGATCCATTTGTACCTCATGAGTTCTATAAACGTTATATATTACTTTACCCACCCTACTTTAATTGCTATTTTTTTCACTCCCAACTCCCGACTCCCGACTCCCGACTCCCGACTCCCGTTTTAACATGGAGAATACACAAAACTATCTACAAACGACTCCAATCATCGATTGGCAACATCCTACAATTCTGGAACTGGCGAGGACAATAGCCCTAGAGCATCAAACATCGAATGCGATCGCAAAAGCCTGTTTTGAGTGGGTTCGAGATCAGATTCGCCATAGCGTTGACTATAAAATGAACCCTGTCACCTGTCGTGCCTCGGATGTACTTAAGTATAAAACCGGTTATTGTTACGCAAAAAGCCATTTGCTAGCTGCCCTATTACGAGCCAATGGAATTCCAGCAGGCTTTTGTTATCAGCGATTAAGCATTAATGACGATGGTGAGCCTTACAGTTTGCATGGTTTAAATGCCGTTTACTTAGCTGAATTCGGTTGGTATCGAATTGATACCAGAGGAAACCGTGAGGGAATTGATGCTCAATTCAATCCCCCAAAGGAGCAATTAGCTTTCAGCATTCGACTTCCTGGAGAAGCTGATTTTCCTAATATTTTTTCTGAACCACTTCCTATAGTTATCGAAGCATTACAGGCTGGTAGTACTTGGGATGAAATGCTTGGTATTCTTCCAGATGTTTTGTTGGAGGAATGGGAAGAATTAAGAATGAAGAATGAAGAATGAAGAATGAAGAATGAAGAATGAAGAATGAAGAATGAAGAATGAAGAATGAAGAATGAAGAATGAAGAATTTAGAATTTAGCTGCGTAGGGTGTGTTAGGGGCGGAAAGCTTCTGATTTTTAACCTCCTACCAGGGTTGGGATAGTCCGCCCCGTAACGCACCACCTGTAAAGCTAGGGAACAGGGAACAGGGAACAGGCAAGATGCGCGTTCCAGCAATAGGCTTCCCTTAAGCGTGGTAAATATGGTAAGTGTTGTAAGTGTGGTTAGGGTGGGTAGAGAAAAAAAATGAGCGATCACAGAATTATAAAATAAGCGATCGCTACATCCAAAACAAGCAATCTGTCCAGTATTTTACCACTCCGAAAGCTTAAGCTATCCACTATTAGCTATCAGCTAATGCACTAAGCGCACGCCTGAATGCTTACCCGAAACCTGGACAGGCTACGGGATGCTATTGAAGAGCCGGTACTGGAACGCCCTAAAAAACTTTAACAAAACTCGCGAAATTCCCCACCCTCTTCCAGGGTGTTGAAGTTACCGTAAGTAGAGGGTCGCCTTTAAGGTTGGTCGGCTATGGGAAAAAGGGTTAAAACTGTTTGATTAAGGCTCCACTCTACTAAGGTGCGCGTCTCTAGGATGGATAGCGAGACAGAAAATTTCTTTTATCCCTTGACACATTACTGTGAAATACATATAATAGTAAGCATGGTCGATTTTGAAGTTACCGTAAGAATAAAGAAGCCTTAATCACAAAGATTTAACCCTTTTTCCCATAGCCGACCAACCTTAAAGGCGACCCTCTACTTACGGTAACTTCAACACCCTGGAAGAGGGTGGGGAATTTCGCGAGTTTTGTTAAAGTTTTTTAGGGCGTTC
>NZ_JAAHFV010000618.1:0-1938 GCF_010672755.1 Moorena sp. SIO1F2 | reverse complement strand
AAATGAACTACCCCGCCCTGTAGAGGGACGGGGTTTCAGCAGACCCGTCTGATGAGCGTGATTTTTGACGCTTCATCTTCCCTAGTTGCTTCATCGATCCAGTATGCTTACTGGTCTTTGAAGTAGAGCTAGGAAATCCACGTTTATCGAGGTCATTTCCGTACCCCGGCTGATTACCTAGTGCTGCGTTGTACATCACCATTGCGCTGGTTTTATCCCGTGAAAGCCGAAATCCGCACTCATCACAAACGTGGTAACGATTGGAGAGATTAGCCCAGTGTTTATGAATTTTTCCACACTTTGGGCAACGTTGTGATGGCTTTAATTGTTTAGTAGGCAGATGAAGTACTATCCCACCTTTTAGTTCAATTTTGTAGGACAGCATCTTGTTAAGAGACCCAAAACCAACATCAAGAATGGATTTGTTTAACCCAACTTTTTGATTTTTTCGCTTTGACCCTTTCTTGGCTTTGCGGATCATTCCTTTCGTATTTAGCTTTTCGGTTACACCGATGTCATAACGACTAGATAAATCTGATGTAACTTTGTGTTGCCAGTCTTTTCGCTGATTGCCAATTTTACGCTTGATTTGAGATTCCCGTTTATTGGCTTTTTTCCAGCGACTTGATGGCTTAACTCGCTGTTTACGATTAGGAGCGCGTTTCCTGCGTTTATCTTTGCCAGCAGTTTTTAGTAATGGCTCTAAAGCACGAGTAAAACGCTGATTTTTGATTTCGTTGAACTCGGAGCCATCAAAAGTAGTAATAGCTGTCTGTGTTCCTAAGTCATAAGCCACAACCGACTCATAATTTAAGTCTGATTCAGACCCATACTTGGGTTCAGGTACATCCACTTTTACGGTGATCGACGCAAACCATTGATTCAATCGTGGCTTGTAAACAACGGTCAATGTAGTTGGCTTACCCCAATGTTTGGCTTTACCTCGCATCCTAATCTGAATCTTTAAGTCATTTAGCACTCTTTGTCCCATGTTTTCCATTGCTATTAACCTTCCATCCAGAAGTACTGGGGTAAGTCCAACCAGAGTAATCCCTAATAGACTTAAATCTTGGGAACTTTCTTAATCCCTTTAAGAAGCTGTTGTAAGCTAAATCTACCCGTTTGACCGTCCCTTGCAATGAGGTACTGTAAAGACCTTTGTACTCAGGCCAACAATCTTTATATGCTGGCAAAATATTCTGTTGATCAAGGTAGCCAACACTTTTTCGATTAACCTTCCACTCATAGCGGCGGTGAGCTAGACAGGCATTATACAAAAGTTGATGTAACGAACGGGCATAAAATAGCTTATTTTTTTGCGATGCGGTTGGATACAGTCGAAATGTCTGCCTTAGCGTCACCACTTCAGTCTCACCTCCTTGTGTGCAGTCAGTCGATAGTTGCTCTAGAATCAATATAACACCGAACAACGAAGTTGACAAGGAATGCCTGAGATTACCATGAGAAAAGGTTCTCACGTAGTTTTTTCAATTCACCTGCATATTGTCTTTGTGACAAAATACCGTCGCCAGGTGTTTACAAAAATGATGTTAGATCGCATGGCTCAAGTTTTTACGAGGGTACTGGAGCCAAACAAATGTAAATTAGAAGAATTCAACGGTGAACCAGATCATGTTCACTTGATGGTAAGTTTTCATCCCGACAATAACTTGTCTGATTTGATCGCATCCCTGAAATCAGCTAGTAGTAGAATTCTCAGAAAAGAGTTCAAGGCAGAAATTAGCAAGCATTACTGGGGAGAAAAAGCCAAATTATGGCATGACTCTAAATGTATAGTTTCTTGTGGCGGAGCACCTTTAGATCAAGTCAAGCAATATATCGAAAATCAATCAGGCGGACGAATTTGAGGGGTCTATCCATCCCCATCCTTAAGAGGAATGGGGAATTTCGACCCCTCAAACTCCCCATTCGTTAAAT